>JAENVU010000102.1 GCA_016650415.1 Acidimicrobiia bacterium | reverse complement strand
CGCTGGTACCGATGCGCTGGTGCCGATGCGCTGGTGCCGGGATCAGGTTCCGATGACCACGATGCAGTCGGCCTCGGACACTGCCGGCGGCGGATTCGGCATCGGCTTCACCCGCGCCTTGGCCACCGATTGCGCCAAGGTCGTGCACTCGGCGGTCTTCCCCGCCTTGAAGTCGACATCGGTTCCGGCCTGGGTCGGAGCGTTGCTCGGCGCCAGGGTCTTGTAGCCCTTCGCCTTCAACTCATTCGTCAACGTGGAGGCCACACCGGCGCGCCCGGAACCGTTCAGGACCAGCACCGAGACCTCAGCCGGCGGAGTCACCGGCTTCGTCGTCGCCGTGGTGTCACCCGCCGTCGTATCAGAGGGCGTCGAGGTCGCGACGGCGGTGCTCGACGTGGTGGTGCTTCCGTCGCCCACCGGACCGTCGTTGCCGTCGTCGATGACCTGCAACAGCACGATGCCGACAATGACCGCGGCTGCGACGAGTCCGGCACCCCGGGCCGCGGAGAAGGACGCGCCACCCCCGCGTCCGCCACGGGGTCCGCGGCCTTCGCCGCGCCCCTCGTTCGCCATTCCGTTCGGATCGCTCATCAACGACTGCCTCGAAGTACCAGCCCGGGCGACACGATCCCCTTGGGTGATCGGGTCCCGGGAGTCCGATCCTGACCCGCTCGACCCTACCGGTTTCTGAGCATCGGAACGGGGAACGTGGAGCCGGAGATCGGGATCGAACCGATGGCCTGCGGTTTACAAGACCGCTGCTCTACCAACTGAGCTACTCCGGCAGGGACCGAGGAGGCTACAAGCCGGTCGGGTCGGCTCCGCGTTGGCGGCGCGCCGCGACGGCATGAAGGGCAACGGCGGCGGCCGCGGAGACGTTCATGCTCTCGAGCCGTCCGTGGAGCGGAATCGACGCGATCACGTCACACCGTTCTCGGGTCAGCCTCGAGAGGCCACGGCCCTCGGCGCCGAGCACGACGACGACGGGCCCGTCCGCGACCGCGAGGTCTGCGACCGTGGTCGATCCGTCGGCATCGAGCCCGACGGTCCAGATTCCTGCCCGCCGCGCCGCGTCGAGAAACGCCGGGATCCCCGCGACCGTCGCGATCGGGACGTACTCGACGGCACCGGCGGCGGCCTTCAACGCGCTGGGGCTCAGTCGCGCCGAACGGTGACGGGGGAACACGACGCCGGTCACACCCGCGGTCTCCGCCGTGCGCAGGATGGCACCGAGATTGCCGGGATCGGTCACACCATCGAGGGCGACCACGAACGGCAGCTCCGCGCCGAGCAAGGACTCGACCTTCGCCGGGGTGACCGCATCGGCGTGAGCCATCACGCCCTGCGGTGCCTCCGACCGCGCTCGCTCCGCGAGATTCGCGGCGTTCACGCGGCGAACGCGCACTCCGGCACGCTGTGCGAGTTGCTCGATCTCGTCCACCCCCGCGGCGCGTTCGACGACCCAGATCTCGTGGACGCGACGCCGTCCGGCGCGAAGCAACTCTCGAACCGCGTGGAAGCCTTCGACGTGATCGCCGCCGATGCCTTCGTCACCACCGTCGTCACTGCGGGGTGGACGGCTGCGTCGTTCCGAACCTCCGCGGGCGGGACCTCCCCGGCGCGGGGGTCGGCCGTTCATCGGTGCCAGGTCGTGCCGTGCGCGCTGTCCTCGATGGTGATACCCCGCGCCGCGAGTTCGTCGCGGATCTCATCCGCACGAGCGAAGTCGCGCGACCCGCGCGCGGCCTCACGCTCGGCGACGAGCGCGTCGATCTCGCCCACGTCATCGCCCGCGTCCGCATCCACCGACGGGAACCCGAGGGCGTCGAGCAGGCTGCGAACCGCAGCCACGAACCCACTGGCGGCCGTGTGGTCACCGGCATCCATCGCCGAGTTGGCCCGTCGCACTGCGTCGAACACCGCGGCCATCGCCCCCGGAGTCCCGAAATCGTGATCCATGGCAGCCCGGAACCCCGTGACGATCCCGGGGTCCGGGGTTCCATCGGGCACGCCCTCCCGAGCCGCCCGGCGGAGCAGGTTGTCGATCCGCAGCAGACCTTCGGCGGCCGCGCCCAGCTCGGTCGCGGTCAACTCCATCTGCGAGCGGTAGTGCACCTGCACCACCGCGAGCCGGAAGGCCCGTGGGCCGTACTGATCGAGCGCATCGCCGAGCGTCGTGAAGTTACCGGTCGACTTCGCCATCTTCTCGCCGCCGACCATCACCATGCCCGAGTGAATCCAGTGGCGGGCGAACGCATGTCCTGCCCCCTCGGCCTGGGCCCGTTCGTTCTCGTGGTGGGGGAACACGAGGTCGTCGCCGCCGCCGTGGAGATCGAAGCTCTCACCGAGAATCTCCAACGACATCGCCGAGCATTCAATGTGCCAACCGGGTCGACCGCGTCCCCACGGCGACTCCCAATCCGGCTCGCCGGGCTTGGCGGCCTTCCACACCGCGAAGTCGACCGGGCTGCGCTTGCGCTCGTCGACCTCGACCCGCGCGCCGGCGCCCTCGAGCAAGTCCGACAACCGTCGACCCGAGAGGTCGCCGTACCCCGGGTAGCTCTCGACCGAGAAGTAGACGCCCTCACCTTCGATCACGTACGCCCGGCCCCGATCGACGAGATCCGCAATGAGATCGATCATCGGTTGGACGAACTCGGTTGCGCGCGGCACCGCGTCGGGCCGACCCACATTCAGACGATCGAGTTCCGCCCAGTACACGGCCTCGTACCGGTCCGCGAGTTCGCGCTCGCTGGTCCCCTCTTGCGCCGCGCGAGCGATGATCTTGTCTTCGACATTGGTGACGTTCCCGACGAACGTGACGTCATTCCCGATCCATTCCAGATACCGGCGAATCACGTCGTAGACGACCGCGGTGCGGCCGTGACCGACGTGGGGCACGTCGTAGACCGTCGGGCCGCAGACGTACATCGACACCGCGCCGTCGACGCGCGTCGTGAGTTCGACGTCGCGTTTCGCCAAGGAGTCGAAGATCTGGACCATCCGGCGAGGCTACATACCCGCTCTCGGCCGCCGCCTATCCCTTTTCGAGCAGAGCGACGGCCCAGCAGGCGATGCCCTCACGACGGCCGACGAATCCGACACCCTCTCCCCGCTTGGGGCGGATCGCCACGTGGATGCCGGAGCCCATCGGCTCGCGCGCCGGACGGAGTGCCTCGGTCACGTTGGCCACCATGGCCGCGACGTGAGGGCCGAGTCGTGGCTGTTCGGCCGCGATCGCCACATCGACGTTGCCGATCCACCAGCCGGCTGCGGCGACACGCTGCGCCACATCGGCGAGCAACCCGATCGACGACGCGCCGGCATAGGCCGGATCCGACGCCGGGAACAGCTCTCCGAGGTCCGGCAGACCAGTGGGGCCGAGGAGCGAGTCGGCCACTGCGTGGGCCACCACATCGGCGTCCGAGTGGCCGACCAGCGCCGGCGCGTCCGGGATCTCGACCCCGCCCATGACGAGCAGACCGTCGTCACCGAATGGATGGACGTCGTACCCGAGCCCGACTCGAATCATGCGCGTAGCTCCCGTTCTCGGATGAGTGCTTCGGCCCGAGCGAGATCCTCGGGTTCGGTGATCTTGAGGTTGTCGCGTGGTCCCCCGACCACCACCACCCGGCCGCCGATGGCCTCCACGACGGCCGCATCGTCGGTCCCCTCGGGCTCCGCGCCATGCGCGGCCCGGAGCACCGACGCGCGAAAGGCCTGGGGTGTCTGCACGGTCACCAACGACTCGCGCGGCTCGGTTCCCACGACGACATCGCCCTCGACTCGCTTGACGGTGTCGGCAATGGCACGGCCCGGGACCGCGGCATCGGCTCCGGCGCGCACCGCATCGATCACCGAACGAAAGAGCGCCGCGTCGGCCAGCGGGCGCGCGGCGTCGTGCACCACCACGACATCGCATTCGTCGGGCACCGCGGCCAGGCCACACCGAACCGACTCCGAACGCGTGGCCCCACCCGCCACCGAGCGCACGGCTCCGCCGAGGTCCCAGTCGGCATCGGCCGGCACCACCACCACGACACCGTCACTGGTCTCGGCGGCCGCCGCCAGGGCGTAGTCGAGCACCCGCCGACCACCCAGGGCCATCAGCTGCTTCGGACCACCGAACCGTTCACCGGAGCCCGCGGCCACCACAATCGTCCAGACCGACACCCGTGCATGATGCCGCACTCCGGCGTCGACTCGGTCGACCCTCGGCGTCAGGAACTCTGTGCGGCGGACGTCCCGGCGGGCTTGCGGGCATCGTCGGAACGGGCGAACACGATCCGGCCCGCACTGGTGGGAACGATCGAGGACACGACGAACGACATCGGACCCGCATTGACCAGATCGACGCCACCGTTGACGACGACCATCGAACCGTCTTCCAGGAAACCGACGCCCTGCCCCGGGTGGCGACCCGCCCGGGTCAACGCCACCTGAATCGTCTCACCCGCCAGGACCCCCGGCACCAAGTCAGCGGCGAGGCGGCGCGGAATCACCGTCAGCACACCCTGGACCTCCGCGACCCGGGCGAGGTTGACGTCGTTGGTCAGCAACCGAAGCTGGAGCCGCCGGGCGAGCGCGACGAGCTTGGCGTCGACCTCGGCGATCTCGGGCACTTCGTCGTCGAGCAGGTACACCCGGTTCGGGGCCTCACGCTTGATCACCTCGATCGTCTCAAGGCCCCGGCGCGCTCGACGACCGCGTTCGTCGCCGGCATCGGCCATACCTTGCAGTTCGTCGAGGATGAATCGAGGCACCAGCAGATCGTCCCGGAAGAGGCCGGACCGGCACAGCGGGAGGAGCTGCATGTCCATGACCGCGGACGAGTCGACGAGGAACCCGTCGGCATCGTCGTACGCGCGCGCCCGTACGAGTGGGCGGGTCGAGAGCCCGGCGACCGCGAAGAGCTCTTCGGTGCGGCGCGACGCCACCCGAAAGCCCAAGTACAGGCAGATCCACATGGCGAGACCCGCGGCCGGCAGACCGACCTCCGGCGCGACGTACAGGCTGACCGGGATCGCGATCGCCAGGCCGATGATGCCACCGAGCGCACCACCGAGGATTCCGGCGATGAGTTGCGGAATGGGGACCCGATCCGCCCTCCGTTCGGCAACCCCCACGGCCCGCTCGAGCAGCCGGCCGAGAAAGCCACCGATGAGATATCCCGCGAGACAACCGACCATGCCGAACAGTCCGGAGAGCTTCGGCGGCGCGCCGAAGTCCCGGGCGATCATGAATCCCATCGCGGTGACGAGCACCACGGTGAACATGCGAACGATCTCGACGAACACTGAATCCTCCGGTTGGGAGGATCGGCGCCCGGAGGGCCGGTCTTGACCTCTTGTCAGAATCCGGCCGTCGCGCGGGTATTACTTGCTCTTTGCAGCTTTTGCCGTCTTCGCGGCCTTCTTGGCCGGTGCCTTGGCCGTCGCCTTGGCCGGCTTGTCGGCGGCCTTGGTCGCGGCCTTGGTGGCCTTCTTGGCCGGTGCCTTGGCCGCCTTCTTGGCCGCCTTCGCCGCCGGCTTCGCGGCGGCCTTCCGCGGCTTCGACGGTGTGCTCGGCGGCGGCGGCTTGGTCAACGCACCGTCGTCGTCGAAGTCGATCGAGCTGCGACGCCCGACGTTCAGTGGCTTCCCGAGCACCTCGTCGAGGCGGTCCTCGGCGACCTCTTCGTCGACCGCGAGGGCAAAGGTGAGTTCCGACACCAGAATCTGACGCGCCCGCGCCAGCATGCGCTTCTCGCCCGCCGAAAGGCCCTTGTCCTTCTCACGGATCGTGAGGTTACGGACCACCTCCGCGACCTGGTAGATGTCACCGCTCTTCAGCTTCTCGACGTGGTTCTTGAACCGCCGCGACCAGTTCGTCGGCATCCGGGCCTCGGTCTTGCGCAACACCGCGAAGACCTCTTCGACCTCTTCGTCGTTGATGACGTCTCGGAGGCCGATCTCGTCGGCCCCTTCGGCCGGCACCTTCAGCGTGAGGTCGCCGTAGGCCAATCGGAGAATCAGGTAGTCCTGCTTCTTGCCGAATGCCTCGACCTTTTCTCGCTTCTCGATCGTCGCGGCCCCGTGATGGGGGTACACAACTTTGTCACCGACGTCGAACGGCATGGGGCGAAGTGCTCCTACAGCAGGGCAAAGGGAGAGGGCGCCATGGTACCGGAGTCAGCGCCCTCGGCGGGATCCGTAGGTAAGGTGACGCCGTGGTGGATCGACGACTCCTCAACTCGACGGAGCTCTTCGCGTCGTTGCCCGAAGAAATGGTCGAGCGACTGCGCGGTCAGGCGCGGGATCGTCAGTTGGCCAAAGGTGAACTCCTCTTCGGCCAGGGTGACGAATCCTCCGAGCTGTACGTTGTGATGGACGGCCGGATCGCGATCTCCACCCGATCCTCCGACGGCCGGGAATCCATGGTCGCAGTGCTCGAAAACGGTGGCCTGTTCGGCGAAATGGGCCTGTTCGACGGCGGGCCCCGCTCCGCCGAGGCCCGGGCCCTGTCGGACACCACGCTCATCGAGATCTCCTTCGACGACGTGCGAGCCGCGGTCCAGGAACAGCCCGAGGTGTTGTGGGCGATCGTGCGCCTCCTCGCCCAGCGGATTCGGGCGACCGATGAAGCCCTCGCCGATGCGGTGTTCCTCGACGTGCCCGCCCGCACCGCGAAACGGCTCCTGGAGCTAGCCGGCGATGCCGACGAGTTCCAGCTCCCCATGACCCAGGAGGACCTCGCCGGCCTCGTCGGGGCGTCGCGGGAACGGGTCAACAAGGCCATCGCGATGTTCGTCCGACTCGATTGGGTCGCCGCGACGGGCCGCAGTCGCTACCGCATTCTCGACCGCGAGCAGCTCGAACTCCGCGCGAATCCCTAGCCCGGGACTCGCGTCGTTCAGTCGACGCCGAGGAACTTCAGCACGCGGTCCCAGGCATCCGCGGCGTCGTCGGCGCGGTGGGCCGGACGATCCGGGTCGTGGACGAACCCGTGCTCGGCGTCGTCGTACACCACGATCTCGCAGTCGTCGCGACCCGCCCATGCATCCCGCAACGCGTCGATGTCGGCGGCCGGCGTGTACGGGTCCGCGGTCCCGAAGATGACGAGCGTGGGACACGCCTCGGCGATGGCCGTGAGTGGCTCGGCCTGACCGGGGGCGTGCCAGTGCTCCGGGAGGCGGATCATTCCGTAGAAGGCCACCGCCCGATCGAAGCGGTCGGTCGCCGCCGCTTTGAGCGCGTACATGCCACCCATGCAGAAACCCAGCACCGCAACGTCGCTGACGTCGTCGTGCACGACGAGGTAATCCGCGGCGCGCTCGAGGTCACCGATCTGAGCTTCGTCGTCGAGTCGGCTGACCTGGGCCATCCGCCGATCGAGATCGCTCAAATCCACCCCGTCGGCGTACGCCCGGGCGAACGGCTCCGGGCACATCACCGCGATGCCGTGACTGGCGAGCCGGCGCGCCAAGTCTTCGAACAACGGGCGAACGCCGCCGATGTCCGGATGCACGACCAACCCCCGCGACGGCATGCCGTCGGGCCGAGCGTGAAATGCGGGGACGGGATCACCGTCGAACCCGCGCAAGATCACCGATTCGGTCTCGACGTCCTGACGACCTTCTCGCAATGCAGCCATGCCCGCACCGTAGTTTCTCGCAGTAGTAGACCCATTCCATGAACGGCTACGCCGCCCGCGAGCACTCCGTGGACTGTGGGGCGCTGTACGAATCCATCCGGCGTGACCTCATCTCCGTGGTCCTGGCCGCCGACCCCTCCGACCTCGAGGCGCTGGTCGCGGCCACACCTGAGTGGCGCGTCCGGGATGTCGTCGCCCACGTCACCGGAATCGCGGAAGATCTCAACGCGGGAAACTTCGGGGACGGAGATCCCGACGCCTTCACTCGGGTCCAGGTGGTACGGCATCAGGACTCCCCGCTGCCGGAGGTCATCGCCACGTGGGATCGCGAAGCCCCCCAGTTCGAAGCCGGCCTGCGGCTGCTCGGATATCAGATCGGCAACCATTTCGTGGGCGACCTGTTCATCCACTTCGTCGATGTGGTCACGACCCTGGGGCACCCCGTCGACCGGGACTCCACCGCGGTCTGGGTCTCGCTCGACTGGTACCTGGACGCGCTCGAGGCGGCCGAGACGGGTGACGACCGCGGTGCCCTCGAAGTGATCACCGGGCCGGAACGGCGGATCATCGGATCGGGCGAAGTCAGCGCCAGTGTGATGGCAGCACCGTTCGAAATCCTGCGCGCCTGCGCGGGTCGGCGCTCGGCCGCGCAGATCGCTCGCTTCGATTGGTCCGGCGAATCCGATCTCTTCCAGCCGCGCCTCAGCCAGTACTCGACCCCGTCGATCGACGTGACCGACTGATCACGTCGGGCCGTGAACCGGTGCGGTCAGACATAGCGCTCGAGGATCGAGGACTCCGCGAGGCGGGCCAGCCCGTCCTTGATCAACCGGGCGCGGGCTTCACCGACGCCTTCGACCTCGACGAGATCGGGAACGCTGGCCCGCAACACCTTGTGCAACAACTCGAAGCGGGCAACCACGTGATTGACCACCACCTCCGGCAACCGCGGAATCTTGCTCAACAGGCGGTACCCCCGCGACTGCACCGCGGTGTCGAGCCCGGCATCACGAGGGAGCCGCAAGACGACCGCGACGTCGCGAACATCGAGCAGGCTCTCGGTGTCGAGCGCGGCAAGAGCATCGAGCACGGTGTGCACGTCGACACCTTCGCCCTCCACGAAATAGTCCTTGGCGACGAGGCGGCGATCGTCTTCGACGCCACCCATGAGCTCTTCGAGCTGCAACAGGATCAGGCGACCATCGGCGCCGAGCTCGATGACGTACCCCTCGATCTCCTCCGCGATCCGCCGGACCATCTCCGCGCGTTGCAGCGCCGCGGCGACATCTCGCACGGTGACGAGGTCCTCGATCTCCAGTGCGGAGAGCGCGCCACCCACCGCGTCGAGTCGCGCCTTGTACCGCTCGAGGATCTGGAGCGCCTGATCGGCGCGGGTCAACACCCGTCCGACCGGCTCGAGGGTCCGCTTGTGACCCCGACGGTGCACAGCTACCAGCGAAAGCTCCTCCGACACCGAGATCACCGGCGCGTCGATCTGCTTGGCCACGCGCTCGGCCGTTCGGTGGCGCGTTCCCGTCTCGCTCGTGGTGATGCCCGGATCGGGGACGAGGTGCACGTTCGCGCGCGCGATCCGGGTGCAGTCGGACGACAGGATCATCGCGCCGTCCATCTTCGCCAGCTCCGACAGCCGCTGGGGCGTGAACTCGGTGTCGAGGAGGAATCCTCCGGAACAGAGTGAGAGCACCTCGGGACCGTCGCCGATCACGATGAGCGCACCCATCTTGGCTTGCAGAATGCGGTCGAGCCCCTCCCGCAGCGGGCGGCCCGGCGCGACGAGGCGCAGCGCGGCAAGCATCGCTTCCGATCGAGGTGCTACTGCCACAGGTCGGTCCTCGAGTTCGGTTCGGGGATCAGCAGGACGCGCTCGGCGAATCCGCAGATCCGGGGAAGGGGTGACCACGCTACCAGCGGTGGTGGTGGAAATTCCTGGGATCAAGTCCGGTATCGGCGCCGCCGGGCACGATCTGGAGAGCGATCACGCGAGGTCGAATCGCTCCATGACGTCGGCCAGCGCTTCGGCCCGCAGCAGGCGAATCCCGTCGATCTCGGGAGTCGACGCGGGAACGATCGCGGTGTGAAATCCCATCCGGGCCGCTTCGTGCAACCGCCGGGCGGTTTGGGCAGGTTGGCGGAGTTCACCGCCGAGACCGACCTCGCCGATCGCAACGATGCCGTCGGGCAGCGCTTCACCGTTCAGTGCGCTCGCCACTGCGAGCGCCACCGCCAGATCGGCCCCGGCATCATGCACTTTGAGCCCACCCGCGACCGACGCATATACGTCGTAGGAGTTGACCGGCCGACCGATTCGCGCGTGCAGCACCGCCAGGATGAGGTCCAGACGGCCACCGTCGAGCCCCCGAGCCGACCGACGGGGCGCTGGGGCCGGCGTGGACGCGAGGAGCGCCTGCACCTCGACCAGCAGTGGCCGGACCCCTTCCATGGTCGCGGTGACGACCGAACCCGGTAAGCCGCACCGACGGTCCGCGAGGAACAACGACGACGGGTCACCCACCTCGTTCATCCCGGCCTCGGTCATCTCGAACACGCCGAGTTCGTTGGTGGTTCCGAACCGGTGTTTCAGCGCGTGCAGCATCCGTAACGAGTGATGGCGGTCGCCCTCGAACGCGAGGACCGTGTCGACGATGTGTTCGAGCGCGCGCGGTCCGGCGAGCGAACCGTCCTTCGTGACGTGGCCCACGAGCACCGTGGCCATCGCACGCTCCTTCGCTGCCCGGACCAACCGGTGCGCACACTCCCGAACTTGCCCGACCGATCCGGGAATGCCGTTGAGCTCGGGATCCAACAGCGTCTGGATCGAGTCGACCGCGAGCACGTCGGGCGCGACTTCGGCGATGCGATCGAGCACCGCGGGCAGCGAGGTCTCGGCGACGACCAACACGTTCGGGTGCAGCGCATCGAGGCGCTCGGCTCGGAGCCGGACTTGTTCCTTGGATTCCTCGGCGCTCACCAGGAGGCACTTCGCGCCGGCGGCCGCCATTCGGCCGAGCGACTGCAGCAGCAGCGTGCTCTTGCCGATGCCGGGCTCACCCCCGAGCAGAGTGACGGATCCGGCGACCAGTCCACCGCCGAGGACGCGATCGAGTTCCGCGACGCCGCTCGGTCGACCCTTCGCGAGGATGGGATCCACGTCCATGAGCGCGACCACGGCCTCCGGGGCGCCCGTTCCGCCGGACGATCGCCGGGCCGGCCCCGAACTCGCGACCCGTTCCTCCACCAGCGACGACCACGCACCGCACTCTTGACAGCGGCCCAGCCACCTCGGGGCCTGCGCCCCGCACTCGGTACACCCGTAGACCGTCTTTCCACGAACACTTGTTCGGCTCATGGAATCACCCTACCCGCCGGGTGTGACCCAACGGGGTTCTGCGGGGACGCTACGGAGCGGCGACCACGCTGGTGGTCAGGGGGAAGACCACCTGGTTGCGCCGGGCGATCGCATCGGCGGCGGTCCCTCCCGGGCTCTCGAAGTACATCGCTCGCACTCCTGCAGCGTCGCGGTGCCACCGATCGCCGGGTCGGTGTTCGGGATCGCGCTGTTGATGAACGACCCACTCGAACCGTATGCGAACGCGTCGCCGGTGCACTGGGTGTCGGCGGGCGTCGTGCTGTCGAGGTAGTACGACGTCGCGCCGGTGGGCGTGAAACTCGTCTGGAGCACCGATGCCTGATTGATCGTCCCTTGCGGGCCGGTGATCTGCTCCCACGACGAGACCCCGGCCACCTGGGCATCCGGCACACCGTCGACGGTCACGCCACCCGGGTTCAGTTCGGTGCGGTAGGTCATCCCCGTCGCCGCCTGCGAGTAGTCCATGAAGTCCATGATCGACGGGATCGCGTGCACCCGAAGGTCGGTCACGATGTCCTCCCGGCGGTCGTAGAAGATGTGTGTCCGTTGGGTGTTCGGGCCACTGTTGGCGCCGACGTGCGAGCGAATCGCTCGGACCGGGCCGACCTTGCTCGTCACGAACGCGCCTTCGACGGATCCGGCGATGGGAATGTCGAAGGTGTCCTCACTCCGACCGCAGTAACCGGGGCTGAACAGCGCCTTGTGCCGGTCGAGGATGTCCACACCGGTCGCGCCGGGTGCGGTCACGGAGAGCGCGTCGCTCGCCCACCGGTCGGAGAAGTGATGCTTGTAGGTCGCGCCGGTCACGAGCGAGTTCTCCGGGTTGGGACCCGAAGTCGTCTTGTACGTCTTCTTGTACGCGCCGGACACCACCTTGAACCGGTACGTCAAGTACTTGATCCGGGCACTCTGCACGAGCCCGCTGTGTGCAGCCTTGCGGTACAGGTACACGTATCCCTCCGCGCCGGCGCGTCGAGAGGGTCATTGATCTTGACTCGCACGCCGGTCCCGAGCATGGTGCCGGTCGGCTGGGTGCCCGACGGCGCGAGCACGCCGGCATCCCGCGCCATGAACGCGAGTTCGTCGTTGTCGTCGAACTTGCGGTTGGGGTCGTTGCCCGTCCAGAGGTTGCCCGACGTGTACACGAGCGCGTTCACCAGCGCGGGCTGGCTGCCGTAGAACACGGCGGCCGGGTTGTTGTAGATCTTGCCGAAGTTGACCACGGCCCGCTCGTCGATCTGAATCGGAAGCTGGGCCCAGGCCGAGCCCGTCCACCGGAACCCGACGATGTTTCCCTTCGGTCCGTTGACCAGGCCCGGAAGATCCGCACCGGTCAGCGCCACGGGGTCCGCGGGGCGGGCAAGTGGTGCGGCGGAGGCAGAAGACCCGGCCGGAATCAGCATGGCGGCACTGACGAAGAGCGCGGCACCAACGACGAGGGTTCGCTTGGAGAGCATCGGCAGTTTGCGCCGCCGGGTTCCGACCCGTCAAGCACCGTGACCCGATCCGCGCGCACCTAAGGTCGACCGATGGCCCTTCTCGTCGTCGGCTTCGACCTCGACATGACCCTGATCGACTCCCGGCCGGGCGTCGTCGCCACGTTCGATGCGCTCAACGACGAACTCGGGACCGCGATCGACGGGGCCGCGATCGCGTCACGCCTCGGCCCGCCCCTCGAACGCGAGATGGCCGCCTACTTCCCGCCCGAGGAGATCGATCCGGTCTGTGATCGGTTCCGCGCGCTCTACGCGCAACACGGCATCCGCGGGTGTCATGCGCTCCCGGGTGCGGCCGCGGCGGTCGAGCACGTCCGCACGATCGGCGCGACCACGCTCGTCGTCACGGCCAAGTACGAGCCGAACGCACACCGCTGCCTCGACCACGTCGGCATCTCGGTCGATCACGTCGTGGGGTGGCGGCACGGCCCGCAGAAGGCGGAGACACTGCGCGACCACGGCGCCCACGTCTACGTCGGTGACACCGTGCCCGATGTCGAAGCCGCGTTGGCGGCGGGCGCGAGGGCCATTGCGGTGACGAGTGGCCCCGTGGGCCGCGCCGAACTCCAGGCCGCCGGCGCGCACGTGGTGTTGGACTCGCTGGCGGAGTTCCCCGAGTGGCTCGCGTCGGACTCGCTCGCGGCCGACTAGCTACACCTCCCTCCCCACCCTTGGCCCCGCGGGCCGGGCCGCTCGGACCACGGCTGCGCCACGGATTGGATTCCGGCGGACGCGCTGGGGCCTATTGCCGCAACCTCTCCGCCTCGTCGGCCAGCAGCGCCTGGGCGTATCCGGTGAGGGTGTTGTTGTCCACGTAGATGTGCTGCGAGGCCGCGAGCATGTCGCGCAGGCACCGTTGGATCACGCTCGGCCGCAGACCGGCCGAACCGGCCCAGGAATACGCGAAGTGAGTGGCGTCGGTGGCGACCCTGGTCGCGTACGTGGCCGCCGCACGCAGGCGGTTCTGCGCGGTGGTGTCGACCACGCCGGCACGGGCCTTGGCGTCGGCATCGGCAACTGCCTCGTAGACGAGCGCGCTCGCCGCCCGCATGGCGCAATCGTGCATTCCGAGCTCGTACTGGAAGAGCTGCTCCGTCCCGATCGTTGCGAAGCCCGCCATGCGAACGCGCGTGTTGCCCAGTTTGGTGATCTCGTCGATCGCTCGACGGCCGACGCCGAGGGCGATCCCCGCGTGGCCGGCACCAGTGATGGAGAACAGCCCGACACTCAGGCCGGGACCGCCCCGCAACTGCGTGTGCTCGAGCAGGGAGTAGGAGAAGGCCTCAGGGACGAACACGTCGTCGATGACGTAGTCGTACGAGCCCGTCGCGGTGAGGCCGATGACATCCCAGTTGCCGCGAAAGTGGATCTCCTCACGAGGAACCAGCACGACGCGCATCGCCGGGAGTCCCGACTCGGTCGTGAGTTGGTTGCCGTCGTCGTCGGTCTCGATGGTTCCGGCGCCGATGTAGTTCGCGTGCGCGCACCCGGAGCCGAACGAGTAGCGACCCGTGACTCGATATCCGCCCTCGACGCGTCGGGCGGTGCCGACCGGGCCGAGCATCCCCGCATGGATACCGCGGTTGCCGTCGGGGAACATCTGCTCGGCCGCGGTCTCACCGGTGTAGATCGCGGCGAAGCACGAGGACGTCGAGTTGGCCATCAACGACCAGCCGACGGAGCCGTCGGCATACGACAGCTCGTCGAACACGGAGAGCGCCGTGGTGAGGTCGCCGCCGAGTCCTCCGAATTCCTTCGGGACGAGAATCCAGAACAGCTCGGATTCCGTCAGCGCGTCGACCACCCGTTGCGTGGTCGTGGTGTCGGCCTCGGCCTGGTCGGCCTCGGCTTCGATGATCGGCGCGATCGCCCGCGCCCGCTCCACCAACGCTTCGTCGATGACGGCAGTCATGGTTCTCCTCATACGTTCCGGGGTCGGGTCACGTTACGCGCGCGGCGCCGCCCGCTCCGGCGGGTGCGGCGCTCCCCGACCACGAGCACGATTAACGCCAGGACCCCGACCGCGAGGCCACCGACCAACAACGCCACCCGCCCGACATCGGTCGACTCACCGTCCGCGGCCAGGGCGGCCTGCTTCCCCACCGTCGTCGACACCTCGCGTCGCTCACCGTCGGGAAGCTCCGCGACCGCGTGGACTCGGAGGCCGTCGAGCTTGCCGACGAGATCTGCCTCGACCTGGGGAACGTCGACCCGTTCCGCGGTCAGATTCGCGACGAGCTGCTGGTCGGCGCCGATCCCGAGCCTGGGCGCGCGCAAATCCACGCTCCCGGAGACTCGCCACTTCGTCGAGAACGTCGAGACCTCGCGTGCGGCCTCGAACTTCTGCAACGGTCCATCCGGGCCGCTGAGCTCCTGGACGATGCCCGCGACCTGTTCCGGTCGGTCGAAGGGCTTGCGGACCACCAACGTGGCACCGCCGCTCTTGGTGTGGCGCCAAGGACTCACGGTCCATCCGGCATCGGGCAAGTCGTCGAGGCGAACCCGCTGCTCGAGTTGTCCGCCACCGACCTCGGCCGCGGTGACCGCGCCGCGGTCGAGCGCCACGTGCACCGCCACCGCGCCACTGCCGTTCTCGCGCATCCGCACCGTGACCGTCGCATCCACGCTGCACGCGCCGAGGCACACAGCGAGAACCGCGAGCGATATAGCGCGGCCGTGGCGCGCGCGGAACCGGCTCACGGCCGAACGCCACGCCATCACGACGGCGACGACCGGGCGAGGAACGATCAGCTCTCGGAGGGGCCGCTGCCGGCGAGTTCTTCGACCGGCGGCGGTTCGATCCCTTCGATGGTCCGGAAGACGATCTCGTCCTCCTCGGCATCCACGATGATCGTCTCGCCCGCGTGGAATTCCTTCCACAGGATCTTCTCGGACAGCGCGTCTTCCACGTGCCGCTGGATCGCGCGACGCAACGGCCGCGCGCCCAGCGTGGGGTCGTAGCCCTTGACCGCCAACAGATCCCGAGCCGCGTCGGTGAGTTCAAGCGTGAGGCCCTGACTCAACAGCTGCGTCTGGACCCGCTTCATCAGCAAGTCGACGATGTTGTGGATGTCCTCACGCGTGAGCTCGGCGAACACGATGACGTCGTCGATGCGGTTGAGGAACTCGGGCCGGAAGTGGCGCTTGAGTTCCTCGGTCACCTTCTCCTTCATGTGTTCGTAGCTGACCGCGTCGTCGGCCTTGCCGAACCCGACTGCCGACTTCCGCATGTTCTGTGTACCGAGGTTGGACGTCATGATGATGACGGTGTTCTTGAAGTCGACAGTGCGACCCTGAGCATCGGTCAGGCGACCGTCTTCCAGGATCTGAAGCAGGGCGTTGAACACATCGGGGTGAGCCTTTTCGATCTCGTCGAAGAGGACCACCGAGAACGGCTTCCGGCGCACGGCTTCAGTGAGCTGGCCACCCTCGTCGTACCCGACGTAGCCGGGAGGCGAACCGACCAAGCGCGAGACGGTGTGCTTCTCCATGTACTCGGACATGTCGAGCGAGATCAGCGAGTCTTCGTCGCCGAAGAGGAACTCCGCGAGCGTCTTCGCGAGTTCCGTCTTGCCGACACCGGATGGTCCCAGGAAGATGAACGAACCGCTCGGACGCTTCGGGTCCTTGAGTCCGGCACGCGTCCGCCGGATCGCCTGGCTGACCGCCTTGACCGCGAGTTCTTGACCGACGATGCGCTTGTGGAGTTCGTCCTCCATGCGCAGCAGCTTGGCGGTCTCTTCCTCGGTGAGCTTGTACACCGGGATACCGGTCCACATGGCGAGGACCTCGGCGATGGACTCTTCGTTGACCTCGTTGTAAAGGTCGACGCCTTCGGCCTTCCACTCGATTTCCTTGGCCGCGCGCTGCTCGAGCAGTTCCTTCTCGCGGTCGCGCAGGCTCGCGGCCCGCTCGAACTGCTGACCTTCGATCGCGCCTTCCTTGTCCTTGCGGACCGCCGAGATCTCGTCTTCGAGCTCGCGGTAGTCGGGCGGAGCTTGCATCCGACGGATGCGCAAGCGCGACCCCGCCTCGTCGATGAGGTCGATCGCCTTGTCGGGAAGGTGGCGGTCGGAGATGTAGCGGTCGGCGAGGTTCGCCGCGGCGACCACGGCCTGGTCGGTGATTGTGACCCGGTGGTGCTGCTCGTACCGGTCACGCAGACCCTTCAGGATCTCGATGGTGTGCGCGACGGTCGGCTCTTCCACCTTGATCGGCTGGAACCGACGCTCGAGCGCGGCATCCTTCTCGAGGTGCTTGCGATACTCGTCGAGCGTGGTCGCACCGATGGTCTGGAGCTCACCGCGAGCGAGCATCGGCTTGAGGATGCTGGCTGCGTCGATCGCCGCTTCCTTCTCCTTGCGCGTGGTCGAGATCTCGTCTTCGAGCTCGCGGTAGTCGGGCGGTGCCTGCATGCGACGGATGCGCAGGCGCGAACCGGCTTCGTCGATGAGGTCGATCGCCTTGTCGGGAAGGTG
>JAENVU010000101.1 GCA_016650415.1 Acidimicrobiia bacterium | reverse complement strand
GGCGACTGCCGCGCTCGACGCCGCGCGCGCCATCCTCGACGAGCTACACGAGCTGGGCCTGGAGATACGCGCCGGTGTGCACATCGGCGACATCGACATCCGTGGTGACGACGCGAGGCCCAGGCCGGACCGCGCGAGATTCTCGTCTCGGAGTCGGTTCGTTGTGCGACGCTGGGCTCGGGCTTCCAGTTCGAGGACACCCGCGTCACCGAACTCAAGGGCGTACCCGAAGCGTGGACCCTGCACCGTTGGATTCCATGACCCGGACCGCGTAGCAGCGGTGCGGGGCGAGTCCCGCGTTATGCCGGAGGGGCGTGATCGCCCGGGCCGTCGTGGGAGTCCTCGTCGGTGAACGCGTCCACGCCGATCTCGTCGAGTCGGGCCCGGAATTCCTCGATCTCCTCCTCGATCTGCTCCTCATCGGGCAACTCGGGGATCACGAGGCCGACCTCGTCGAGCAGCGACTCGGCCATGTACATCGGAGCGTCGACGCGGAGCGCGAGCGCGATCGCATCCGAGGGCCGGCTGTCGAGGCGGACGTCACCGACGGGCCCGCTGACCGCGAGTTCGGCGAGGAACGCACCGTCGCGGAGTTCGTGCACCTCGACGGCATCCACGCGGGCGCCGGTCGCGGTGAGGAGCGAGACCATGAGATCGTGGGTCAGCGGGCGCGGCGGCTCGTCGCCGTTGAGGGCCGCCGCAATCGAGACTGCCTCAAGCCCGCCGATCATGATCGACACCACCCGACGGGGCTGTTCGCGTTCGCGCAGCACCATCGCGACGTCGCCGGTGCCCGGATCGAGTTGCATGCCGAAGAACTCCACTTGCTTCACGACGTGTGCAACAAGTTTCCGGTGGCGCACATTCCGCGGATCGGCGGGATCGCGGCGGTCATGGCGCCGGGCTGCCCCAGCCGCCGCCGCCGGGTGTGAGCATCCGCAGCACGTCGCCGGCACGCAGGTGCAGCGTGCACTTGTCGGCGAGCCGTTCGGCGCGGGTTTCGTCGCCTCCCGGGAGGAGCCAGTTCTCACCGACGGCGCCCGGCGCACCGCCGGCCAACCCCCATGGTTGTGACGTGCGTCGCTCGGTGATCAGTGACACGGTGACGTCGACCAGTACCTCGAGGTCTCGTTCCAGGCCGTCGCCGCCGCGAGCGGTGCCCGCGCCACCGGAACCCCGGCGCAGTCGCTGCCGCCGCACCCGCAGCGGGAACGCCCGCTCCAATGCCTCGACCGGCGTGTTACGGGTGTTGGTCATCCCGGTGTGGACGCCGCTCATCCCCGGCAGTGCCACCCCGGTCGGGCCCGGCGGTCGGCCGCCCTGACCGCCCGCGACCGTCTCGTAGTAGACCCACGCCTCGCTGCCGTCGAGGGATGAACCACCCACGAGCACGTTGTTCATCGTTCCCTGAGACGCCGCGCCCACGCGGTCCGGCACCGCCTCGGCGAGTGCGCGCAGGCACACGTCGGCAATCCGCTGACTCACTTCGACGTTGCCGGCACCGACCGCGGCCGGGAACCGCGCCGCCACCAACGTTCCCTCCGGCGCGACCACACGCATGCGGCGCATCACTCCGGCATTCGCGGGCAGTGTCGGATCGAGCGCGCTCCGCATCGCGAACTCCACGCACGAGACCGTGACGGCCTCCACCGCGTTCACGTTGCCGGTGGACTGCGGGTCGGTCCCGGTGAAGTCAACGCACAACCCACCGTTTGCCGCGGTGATCGTGCACCGGATGGTCGCGGGGTGCTGCTGATCGGCGCGCGGACCGGTGGAGTCCATGACGTCGGTCGCGGACCATTCGCCGTCACCCAATGCTGTGAGCGCCGCGACGGCCCGGCGCTCGCCGTAGTCGAGCACCTCACCGAACGGCGCCCCGTCGAGCACGGCCAGTCGTTGCCCGCCGACGACGTTCGCTCCCACTTGGGCGTCGAGATCCCCGGCTCGTTCCACCGGCGTACGCGACGACGCGACGATCAACTCGCGCACTTCGCGTGTCAGCCGCATCGGAGGGATGCGCAACCCTTCCTGTGCGATGTCGGTG
>JAENVU010000100.1 GCA_016650415.1 Acidimicrobiia bacterium | reverse complement strand
CCGCAAACCCGGCACCCTCACGGTGACGTCGGCGGTTCGGGGGATTTTCAAGGCAAATCCGGCCACCCGGGCCGAAGCGATGGGCCTGATCGGTCCGCCACGCTCTCGGGGCTGAGCGGAGTCAGCCCTGTACGCTTACGGGCTTGAAGTTCCGGTGGACGACGATCTCGGGACCGGTCATGGGCGTGGTGAACGTCACTCCGGATTCCTTCTCTGACGGCGGTCAGTTCGTCACGCCCGAGGCCGCGATCGCGCATGGGGTGCGACTCGCCGACGCCGGTGCTGCCGTGGTCGACATCGGTGGCGAATCGACCCGGCCGGGTGCCGCGCCGGTCGACGAGTCGGTCGAGCGGGAACGGGTCGTACCGGTGATCGCGGGGCTCGCGGCAGCCATCGACGTCCCGATCAGTGTCGACACGACCAAGGCTGCGGTCGCCGCGGCCGCGATCGAAGCCGGTGCCGGCATCGTCAACGACGTCTCTGCCGGGCAGGCTGATCCCGACATGTTGGGGGTCGTCGCCGACGCGGGCGTGGGCTTCGTCGCCATGCACATGCGGGGCGAACCGAGGACGATGCAGCGGGATCCCCAGTACGGCGATGTGGTCACGGAGGTGATCGCGGATCTCGCGCTCCGCCTCGATGCCGCACGCGCGGCCGGTATCGCCGACGACGCGTTGATGGCCGACCCCGGAATCGGGTTCGGCAAGACCATCGATCACAACCTCGCACTGCTCGCGCATCTTCCCGAACTCATCGCGGGGTTGGGCGTTCCGGTATTGGTGGGGACGTCGCGGAAGACGTTCCTCGGCCGGCTGATCGACGAGGACGAGCCGGCGGCACGCGACGACGCGACGTTGGCGACCGTCGTGTGGGCGCTCGAACGGGGTGTGACCATGGTGCGGGTGCACGATGTGGTGGGAGCAGTGCAAGTGGCCGCAATACTCGGAGCATTGGCGCGCGCGACGGTCGCGCGCCGGGAAGTGGTGGAGTCACGATGACGACGTTGCGAGGCCGGTGGGCTCAAGGCCTCGAGCCGCGGATGTTCTGTTGGATCATCAAGGATCGATTGGCAGCCTCGGAACGCCCCGGTGGGTTCGCACGAAACCACCGCAAGATCCGGCGGCAGGAAGAGCTGATCTGGCTGGCGCAGAACGGATTCACCCGGGTCATCTCGTTGCTGGATTCGCCGCACAACCTTCATGCCTACGGAGAGGCCGGCATCGCGTGCGAACACGTGCCGCTGGGCCGGCACGACGAACTCGCCGACCGGCTCCCGTACATCTACGAGTCGCTCGCCCGGCGCCTCGACGTGCCGACCGAACGGATCTTGCTGCACCACGAAGAGTTCGGCGACCGGCTCATCGGAATTCTGGCGGGGTACCTGTTGTATTCCGGGCTCGTCGACGAGGGTCCGCACGCGACGCTGCTCATCGAGCGGCTGACGAGTCGCGAGCTCGGCGCCATCGGCCGGGAGATCGTCTCGGTCACGGTCTCGGACCAGATCATCCGGTCCGGAGTCGCTCGGCCTTCGGGGTCCTGATGGGAACGATCCTCGTGACCGGGTTGGAAATCCTCGGCGTGCACGGGGTGCTGGCCGAGGAGCAGACCCGCGCGCAGCCGTTCGGCGTCGACCTCGAACTCGAAGTGGACCTCACTGCTGCCGGCGCGTCGGACGCGCTCGCGGACACCATCGATTACGGCGCAGTCATCGACGCGACCGTTCGCGTCGTCCAGACCGAGCGGTTCCAACTGCTCGAACGGCTTGCGGCGCGGATCGCTTCGGTATGTCGAGAAGATGCACGGGTGACTCGCGTGACCGTCACCGTGCGCAAGTTACGACCCCCGGTGCCGGCGTCGGTCGAGCACGTCGGGGTGCGGCTCTCGGTGTGATCCGCGCCTATCTCGGGATCGGCTCGAACCTGGGCGATCGCCACGCAGAGCTCCAGCGTGCGGTCGACCGGCTCGGTCAGAGCGATGGGGTCGTGGTGCACGCGGTGTCACCGGTCTACGAGACCGATCCGGTGGGCGGCCCGGCCCAGGACGACTTCCTCAACGCGGTGGTCGCGGTCGAGACGACCTTGTCCCCCCATCAGCTGTTGGCGGTCTGTGCTGGGGTGGAGCAGGTCGCGCAGCGGGTGCGCGCGGTTCGATGGGGACCGCGGACACTCGATGTCGACGTGTTGCTCGTGGATGGTGTGGCGATCGACGATCCGGAACTCACGATTCCCCACCCCCGGATGGCCGAACGGGGTTTTGTCCTGGCCCCACTCCATGACCTCGCGCCGGAGGTGGTCGATCGCCCCGCGAGCGGCTGGCCGGGAGTGCGTCGGACCGACCTCGTCCTGATGGTGCCGAGCCCATGACCGGCGGGACCCGCGCGGTGGTGGGGATCGTCGGACCCGGACGCGCGGGGACCGCGATCGTGACGGCCATGGTCGAAGCGGGGTGGTCGGTCGGACCGGTGGCCGGTCGCGGTCCGGACCGGGAGGCCGTCGGGAGCGCGGCCGACCGGTGGGCCGGCGCGGCGGTCTCGGTCGCGGAGGTCGCGCCTGCCGCCGACATGGTGGTCATCGGGACCCCCGATCGCGAGATCGAGTCCGTCGCCCGGGCGATCGCGCCGACCGTGAGGCCGGACACGCTGGTGCTGCACCTCTCCGGTGCCCGCGGGCTCGACGTGCTCGCCGGGCTCCCGTGCCGGGTGGGTGCGTTGCACCCGTTGCAGACGTTCGCAGCCCGGTTCGACGCGTCGCGTGTCGCGGGTTCGTGGTGCGCGATTACCGGAGATCCGCAGGTCGAAGAACTCGCGCGAGCGATCGGCATGACCCCGTTTGCTCTGAACGACGACGACCGCGCGAGCTACCACGCTGCGGCCTGTCTCGCCAGCAATCACCTCGTCACGCTCATGGCCCAGGTCGAGGCGACGACGACCGTGCCGCTCGAGGCATTCGGACCGCTGGTCCGTGCCACCATCGACAACGTGATGGTGATGGGTCCCGCTCCCGCGCTCACGGGTCCGGTGGCACGCGGTGATTTCGACAGCGTTCGCAGACATCTGGCCGCGCTCCCCCCTGGGGAGCGGGATGCGTACCTCGCCATGGCCCGCCGGACCGCAGTCCTGGCCGGTCGGGAGTTCGACCTCGGCGGGGCGCCCTCATGAACGTCGTCGAATCCGTGGCCGACCTGCGAGCACAGTGCGATGCGGCCCGCGTGGCCGGCCGGCGGGTCGGGTTCGTGCCGACGATGGGCTACTTCCACGTGGGGCATCGATCGTTGATGGAACGGGCGCGTGCCGAGAACGGCCTGGTCGTCGTGTCGCTGTTCGTGAATCCCACCCAGTTCGGGCCCGGCGAAGATCTCTCGGCGTATCCGCGCGACCTCGAGGCCGACACCCGGGTGGCCGAGGCCGCCGGCGTCGACGTGTTGTTCGTCCCGAGCGTCGATGTCATGTACCCGGACGGTCCGCCGCGCACGACGGTCCACGTTGCCGGTCTCACCGAAGGAATGTGTGGCGCGGCGCGGCCGACCCACTTCGATGGGGTCACCACCGTCGTCGCCAAGCTGTTCTCGATGGTCGGGCCGTGCCGGGCGTATTTCGGGCGGAAGGACTTCCAGCAAGTGGCAGTCGTCCGACGCATGGCGATCGATCTGGACCTTCCTGTCGAGGTCATCGGGTGTCCGCTGGTGCGCGAACCCGACGGTGTGGCGCGGTCGAGCCGGAACGCCTATCTCACCGCGCCCGAGCGCGCGGCGGCGCCCGGGCTGCATGCGGCACTGGGTGCTGCCGCGGATCGAATCCGGGCGGGGGAGCGCCGGGCCGAGGCGATCAGGGAACTGGTTGCATCGGTCGTGGAGGCACCGCTGGAGCTGGAGTACGTCGAAGTCCGCGACGCGACAGATCTCGTGTCGCTCGATGAACTGGCGGGATCGTTCGTGATCGCGGTCGCCGCCCGTCTCGGGCGGGCCCGCTTGATCGACAACATCGTCATGGAGGTCGACGGGGCCGCCGTCGAGGTCGATGACGGGGTGATCATCGATCAAGACGCCGCGCGCTGAGGAAATGCCGGGCGGGCTCGAAGTGGTGCCGACCTCCTAGGCTCCGCCGCCATGGATCTCCTGGTGTTGGGGAGCGGAATCGCGGGGTTGTCCGCGGCGATTCATGCCGCGCAACGCGGCTGGACCGTCGGGGTGGTGACCAAGGGTGAACTCGCCACGTCGGCGACCCGGTACGCCCAGGGCGGGGTGGCCGCCGCGCTCGGCGCTCCTGACTCCACCGAGCTGCACGAAACCGACACGCTGATTGCCGGCGCCGGGCTCTGTGACACCGACGCGGTGCGGGTACTCGTGACCGAAGGGCCGCGCCGAGTGCGCGAGCTGATGGCGCTCGGCGCCAAGTTCGACGAGCGCGACGGCGAACTCCAGCTCGCGATCGAAGGCGGTCATTCGCTTCCTCGCGTGGTCCATGCCGGTGGCGACGCGACCGGCGCCGAGATCGAGCGTGCCCTCGCCGACGCCGCCCACGCCCTGCCCAACATCGACGTGCGGGAGCGCTGCTTCAGCGTGGATCTCATCGTCGAGGCGGGTCGGTGCGTCGGTATCCACGCCCTGGACTCGACCGGCCGGGCCACGGAAATCCGCGCCCGGAACACGGTGCTGGCGACCGGCGGTGCCGGGCAGTTGTTCTCGGTGACGACGAACCCGGCGGTCTCCACCGGCGACGGGATCGGGATGGCGCTCCGGGCCGGGGTGGCCGTGGCCGACGTCGAGTTCATGCAGTTCCACCCGACCGCGTTGGACAACCCGAGCATGCCGCGACCATTGCTCTCCGAAGCCCTGCGGGGTGACGGAGCGGTGTTGCGCGACGAGCAGGGCGTGCAGTTCATGCTCGGTGAGCATCCGCTGGCCGATCTCGCGCCGCGTGACATCGTGGCTCGGGCCATCGCCCGGCGACTGGTGGAACGGCGGCTGCCGCACCTCTGGCTCGATGCCACCGCGATCGCCGATTTCCCGACCCGGTTCCCCACGATCTGGGCCTCGGCCCAGGCGGTCGGGCTCGACCCGCGAACCGATCTCTTGCCGGTCGCGCCCGCCGCGCACTACCTCTCGGGTGGCATCGCCACCGATCTCGACGGCGCATCGACGCTGCCGGGCCTCTGGTCGTGTGGGGAGGCTGCGTGCTCAGGGGTGCACGGCGCGAACCGACTCGCGTCCAACTCGTTGCTCGATGGCTTGGTCTTCGCGCCGCGCATCATCGAAGCGATTGCGGAGGGCAAGGACGCGCCCGAGCCCAGCGGTGTGCTCCGTGGGATCGATCCGGGGGTGCTCGATGTCCCTGAACTCCCGGTCCAACCCGAAGGGGCGATGGGCCTCGCCGACCTCCAACAGATCATGACGGCGGGCGCCGGGGTGCTGCGCGATGTCAAGAGCCTGGAGACGGTGGCCCGCGCGGTGGCGATCGACGTCGGGGCCCACGATGTCGGCAGCTTCGAGGTGCGCAACCTGTTGACCGTGGCGCGTGCGCTGGCGGCCGCGGCCCTGGCGCGGGAGGAGAGTCGGGGGACCCACACGAGGCTGGACTTCCCGGAGACCTTGCCCGAGTTCTCCGGCCGGTTCTTCGGCTGCGCAGGTCCGCCCGTCTTCGTCCCCCTCCCGGCGGAGGTTCCGGCGTGACCGGCGACTTCGATCCGCCGATCGCGGGGCTGCGCACCCTCGTCTCGACCACGTTGGCTGAGGACTTCGGTTCGCTCGGTGACCTGACCTCGATCGCGACCATCCCGGACGACGCGGTCGGGACCGGCGCGATCATCGCCCGTCGCTTCGGCGTGTTGGCCGGCGTCGCCGCGGCGAACGAGGTGTTCCGTCAGGTGGACTCCCGACTCTCGGTACGGTGGCTCGCCACCGACGGCGACGCCATCGAGGCGGATCAGACCCTGGCCACGATTTCGGGAAACCTGCGATCGCTCCTCGGGGCCGAACGCAGCGCGCTCAACCTGTTGCAGCACGCGTCGGGAATTGCGTCGCTCACCCGGGAGTACGTCCAGGCGGCGGCCGGGCGCACCCACATCCGCGACACCCGCAAGACGTTGCCGGGGCTGCGGGCGGTCGAGAAAGCGGCGGTGCGGGCCGGGGGCGGGTTCAACCACCGGGAGTGTCTGAGCGACTCCGTGTTGATCAAGGACAACCATCTGGCCTTCCTCGATCTCACCGCCGCGGTCGAACGTTCCAAGGTCCGTTGGCCCGGTCGCACCGTCGAAGTCGAGTGTGACACGCTCGCCCAGGTCCACGAAGCGGTGGCCGCGGGGGCCGACTTCATCCTGCTCGACAACATGTCGCCCGACGATGTCCGGGTCGCGGTCGACGCGGTCGACGGAATGGTGCCACTCGAGGTCTCGGGCGGCGTCACGTTCGAAACGATCCACGCCTACGCGGCAACCGGCGTGGAGTTCGTGTCGATCGGTGCGCTCACCCACAGCGCGCCCGCCCTCGATATTGCACTCGACATCGTGCCGGCGCTGGACTAACCCGATGCTGCTCGCGATCGATACCGGGAACACCCAGACCGTCATCGGGCTCTTCGAGGGTGAGGAACTTGCGGACCACTGGCGGATCGCGACGGTCGCCTCGCGCACGTCGGATGAACTCGCGTTGATGATCCAGCAGTTTCTCGGCTTCCACGGGTTCTCGTTCGACGATCAAGTCACCGGCGTCGTGATCTGTTCGGGAGTCCCGAGTGTGACGGCCGCGCTCCGGGAGATGACCAAGCGGTACTTCGGATTCGAACCACTCGTGATCGAACCGGGAGTTCGCAGCGGCATGCCGATCCTCTACGACAACCCCAAGGAGGTCGGGCCCGATCGCATTGCCGACGCCGTGGGTGCGTACGACCTCTACGGCGGTCCGACGATCGTGGTCGACTTCGGGACCGCCAACACCGTCGAGGCAATCAGCGAGAAGGGCGAGTACCTCGGTGGCGCGATCTTCCCCGGCGTCGAGATCTCGATGGAAGCGCTCTTCGGTCGGGCGGCCGCGCTGCGGAAGGTCGAGCTGGTGCCCCCGCGCAACGTGATCGGGAAGTCGACGGTCGAGTCGATCCAGTCCGGCGTTCTGTACGGCTTCAGCGGTCAAGTGGACGCGATCGTCGACCGATTCAAAGGTGAACTCGGTGAGTGCACGGTCGTCGCGACCGGTGGGCTCGCGGAGCTGATCATGCCGTTTTCTCGCACGATCGAGCACCACGAACCGTGGCTCACGCTGCGGGGACTGCGCATCATCTTCGAACGCAACAGTTCCTAGGAAGCGCGTGATCCGCAATACTGGACGTTCCAGCGAGGGAGACGCGGAGTATGCGAGTACTGATCACCGGGATGGGTGGCGAGTTCGGCACCCGTATCGCGCAGCTGCTCGAAGCCCGGCGAGACGTCACCGAGATCGTCGGCGTCGATTTCGTACCGCCGCGTCGGCGTCTGCGCCGGAGCGAGTTCCGCCGCATCGACCCGCGTGATCGCGAGAAGTTGTCGGCCTTCGTCGAAGAGTTCGCACCGACCGCAGTTGCCCACGCCGGTGTGTACGAGCCGGGTTCGCGGCTTTCGCCGCGCATGGCCGCGCAGTACACCGAGTCGTCCGGGGTCGTAGCGCTCGGTGCGGCGGCGCGTGCCGGACAGCTGGAGCGGGTCGTGGTCCGCAGCGCGATCTCGGTGTACGGGCGGGGTCGGGGTCGTCCCGGCGTTCCCGACGAGGACGCGCCGGTCGCGCCGACGACTCCCTTCGGCCGGAGCCTGCTCGCGCTGGAGTCGCTCGCCGCGGATCTCGGCCGCCGGAACGACATCCCCGTGGCCGCGCTCCGGATGGCGACGATCGCGGGGTCGCACATGCCGAGTCCGCTCGGGAGGGTGTTGCGTCTGCCGGCGGTGCCGGTGCCGGCACTCGCCGACCCGGTCTTCCAGTTGGTGCATGCCGACGACGCCGCCCGCGCCATGGTCGCCGCGCTCGTCGCCGGTTTCGACGGCCCGCTCAACATTGTCGGCCCGGGAGCCGCCAGCGTGTGGCAGGCGGTCGCGCTCGGGAGCCGTATCCCGATTCCGATGACGGGCCCCGCGTGGAGGGTCGCGGCGTATGCCGCCGAACTCGCGGGCGCACCGATGCCGCCGCACGTGACCGAACTGCTCACCAAGGGCAGCGCCGCCGATGGGTCGCGAGCGCTCGAGACGCTGGATCTGTCCGGGATCCGCTCCACCCGAGACGTGTGTACCGAGCTGTACGAGTGGGCGACCGTCATGGCCCTGCGGCCGGATGTGCCGATCGCGGAGGTGTCTCGTGGGTGAGATCTCGGCCCTCCCGACCTTCGGAGTCGATCTCGACCGCGCGCAGCACGTGGCGGGGACACATCTGATTCGCCAGCGGTTCCATGGCCAGTACGCGATTGATCCGTTCGGCGCGGATCCCCAACTTCAGGATCTCCTGGCCCCGGTCGTGACGCGGTTGGCCCCGGTTCGGGTCACCGGCGCGAGCCACATCCCCGAGCACCATCCCGCCCTGTTCGTCTCGAACCGAGGGCTCGGTGTGCTCGAACCGACGGCGTTGTCGGTCGCCGTACGGCAGGAACGCGGCCGACGACTCCGCGTCGTCGGTGCCCCGGAGGTGCCGGTGCTCGGCGACCTGCTCCGGAAGTTCGGCAGCGTGTCCAACTACCCGAGCGATCTCCGCGCGGTACTCCGCGCCGGCCATTTGGCGGTCCTGCCGCTGGGGGTGACGTGGTTGCGCACCGGTGGTGGTGTCGCGCCGACGGATCTGCTCGTCGCGGCGCTCGGCTATCCGGTGATCCCGGTCCTGGTTCGGCCCGGCGGCCCGCTCGGCCTCCCGTTGACGCCGTGGAAGGTCGTGATCGGAACCCCGATCCGCGTCGGCGAGATCGGCGACCGGGACCCACTGTCGGCGGCGGAACTCGCGGAAGCGGCGCGCGAAGCGGTCCAGAGTCTCGCCTGAACCGGCCGTTCGCACCCTGTCGGATTTCGACGGTGATGTCCGGTTCTGACGCCCCTGAACGGCTGATCTGACTAGCCTCGCAGGTTCAGGTTCGCCCGAAAGTGCGGGTGGGCATCGGAGGGGGTCCTGTGTCCGAGGTCGTCGTCGACGACGGAATGACCATCCACTACGACGTCTTCGGTCGTCGTGAGGGCATTCCGCTCCTGATGATCCAGGGGCTGGGAACCGACTCACGCGGCTGGGCGCTGCAGCGGTTGGCGCTCGGTCGCCGCTACCGGTGCATCACGATCGACAATCGGGGTGCCGGGCGGACGGGTGCCGCCCCCGAGCCCTATTCGCTCGAACGGATGGCCCAGGATGCCATCGCGGTGCTCGACGCCGAGCGGGTCGAACGGGCCCACGTCATGGGCGCGTCGATGGGCGGGGTCATCAGCCAGATCATCGGCGTTCTCCACCCCGAACGGACCCGGTCGCTGGTGCTCGCCTGTACCGCGTGCCGCCACCACGAATGGCGCCGGGAACTGCTGACCGAGTGGGCGGATGCCGTGTCGGCGGGCGGGACCGCTGCCCTGGGCGAGGAGGCATTGCAGTGGCTCGTCGGCCCGCGGCTGCGACGCCGGTTCGGGTTGTGGCTCAACCTCATCGCCCGGGTCGTCCTGCAGCAGCCTCCTGAACAGTTCGTCGCCCAGGTGCACGCGATCTTGGATGCCCCCGACAGCCTGCGGTCCGAGCTCAACGCCGTGCGCGTTCCTGTACTCGTCATCACCGGTTCGCAGGACGCGCTGACCCCCGTCGGCGATGCGGAGGAACTCGCAGAGTTGATTCCCCACGCGCGGCTCGAGGTGCTCTCGGGTGCCGCCCACGGCTTGATGGCCGAAGCGCCGAACGGATTCAACGAAGCGGTGTTGCGGTTCCTCAACGACGTCGACGCGGCCGAACGCGCCGTCGAGACCCGCGCTGAATCTGCCTGACGGTTCGGCCCGGTCGATGTGGACCACCTCACCCAGTCACACGATCAGCCGTCTGGCCGACGCGACTCCACCCAGTCGGGATCGGTACGTCGACTTCCTGCGGGCGGTCGCAATCCTGGCGGTCGTCTGTGGCCACTGGTTGATCGCGACGATCCAGCGGACGCCCCATGGGATCGAGATCGGCAACGTGCTCAGTGGGTCGGCCGGGCTGCGCCCGGCGACGTGGGTGTTCCAGGTCATGGGCGTGTTCTTCGTGGTCGGGGGGTTCTCCACCCGCCGCACGATCGAGGCGAAAGGCTCGTTCGACGCCGGAGCGTTCTTCGCGTCCCGTGTCGAACGGCTGTTGCGCCCCACGCTGGTGTTCGTCGCGGTGTGGATGTTGGGGGCCGCAGTGCTCCTGGCCGCCGGGGTCGACGCCCGGCTCACCCACGCGATCGCGCGGATCGCGGCCCAACCGTTGTGGTTCCTGGCGGTCTACCTGGTCGTCACGTTGATCGCCCCGGTCCAACTCGCGATCCACCGACGCTCACCGGCACTGCTCATCGTGGCCCTGCCCCTCGTGACGATCGTGGGCGACTGGTTGCGGTTCTCCGATCACGCGTCCGGCGTCGCGGTCCTCAACTACTTGTTCGTCTTCGCGTTCGCGCAAGAGGTGGGCTTCCATCTCTCGGCCGGCTGGGATCGCATCACGCGGTCGGTTGCCGTCGGGGCCGCTGCGGTCGCGCTGCTCGGCTTGTTGGTCGCCGTTACCGTCGGCCCGTATCCCGTGTCGATGGTCGGTCTCCCCGGCGCCCGGGTCTCGAACATGAGTCCGCCGACGGTGTGCATCCTCCTCCTCACCGTGATGCAGACCGCAGTGTTCACACTGTTGCGCCCGGCGGGGCAACGATGGCTGTCGCGGCGCGGACCGTGGATTGCGACGGTCACTGCGAACGCGGGAATCATGACGATCTTCCTCTGGCATCTCAGCGCCGCGGCGATCGTGGGCGCGGGCTTCTACGCGATGGATGTGCTGCCCGTGCCGGGTTCGACCCGTTGGTGGCTCTTCAAGCTGCCGTGGTTCGCCGCGTGCCTTGTGCTCTTGGTGGTGTTGGTGCTCGCCTTCGTCAGCTTCGAGCGGCTCCCCGCGTGGACCGGGCGTGAGCGAGGCCGCGCGTGGGTGCGGGCGGTTGGGATGCTCCTGGCCGTGCGGGGCTTCGCCGGTTTCGCCCTGACGGGGTTCGACCACGTTCTGCGCAGTGGCGGCAGTCCCTTCCTCGGCCTCCGGCTCAGCCCGCTCGTCGATCTGGTCCTGCTCCTGGTCGGGTATCTGCTCGCGTGCGGTGTCCCCGCACCTCGCCGGCGAGCGACGTGAACCCATCACGGATGGGGTCAGCGCGGGTCGAGGACGATGAGCGGGATCGCCCGGTCGGTCTTCGTCTGGTACTCGTCGTAGGACGGCCAGACGGCCGTTGCCCGCTTCCACCACTCGGCCTTCTCGTCGCCTTCGACGACCCGTGCGGTGTAGTCCTTCAACTCGCCGCCGTCCTGCAGCGAGACCTCGGGGTCGGCCACGAGGTTGAGGTACCAGACGGGATGGTTCGGTGCGCCACCCATCGAGGCGACAACGGCGTACCGACCGGCATCGTCGGTCACCCGCATCAGGGGAGACTTGCGGACCACACCGGAGTGACGGCCCCGGGTCCAGAGGATCACGCACGGCTGACCCTCGAGCAGGTTCCCGTCGGCGCCCTTGGACGACTCGTAGAGCGCCACCTGGTCGGCAATGGGCGGCCACGGGCTCGGTTCGTAGGTTCCTTCGAGTGCCATGCCGTGTTTCTACACCCGCGTCGACGCCGACTGGGGTGGGGTCAGAACTGGCGGGTGACCAGGCTGTCGACGAGGCGGGAGAGGCCTTCGACGACCTCGGCGTCGAGCGCGGAGGTCGACGCCAAGACTGCGGAGGCGTCGGCCGCGTGACCGCGAGCCGTTTCGATCGAACGGTCGACCGCGTCGCCGGACTTCACCAACGCACGGGCCGCGTCGAGCTGGTCGCGGCCGATCTTGCGGCCCAACAACTCCCGCAACTCTTCCGAGGCGGCCAGCGCGTGGATCACGGGCAGCGTGTACACGCCCTCGACGATGTCGTTGCCGGCGGGCTTGCCGAGTTCCTCGTCGGTTGCGGTCACGTCGAGGACGTCGTCGACGATCTGGAAGCACATGCCGAGGTGGTGGCCGAATGCGGTGAGCGCTTCGAGGGTCGGGTCGTCGACCGCGGAGACCATGCCGCCGACCCGGCAGGCCGTGCCGAAGAGCGACGCGGTCTTGCCTTCGATCGCGGAGGTGTAGGCCTCGACCGAACGGTCGGCATCGAAGAGATGCTGCAACTCGAGGACCTGACCCCGGCACAACTCGCCGATCGTGGCCGCGAGCAGCGCGGCAACGTCGGCGCCCAGTGATGCGGCGAGCGACGACGCCCGGGCCAACAGGTAGTCGCCCGCGAGGATCGCCACGATGTTCGACCAGCGGGCATTGACCGACGGAACACCCCGACGGGTCTCGGCCTCGTCGATGACGTCGTCGTGGTATAGCGATCCGAGGTGGACGAGTTCGACCGAGATGCCGCCGGTGATGGCATCGTCGGATACCGGGCCGACGCCCTTGGCCGCGTAGGCCGCGCACAGGGAGAGGGCCGGCCGCAGGCGCTTTCCACCGGCCGAGACCAGATGGCCCGCGACATCGGAGAGAAACGGGTCCGAGGAGCGGACGGAGCCGCGCAATGCGGCCTCCACGCGCTCCATGTCGGCAGACATCGGCGCGAGGCCGAGCGCGTCGAGAGGTGACATATGGCGCAGGGTACGGCGTGATGGGAACAAAGGCCAAGCCGGAAGCGCTGAACATCGAACAACGATCTGTCTTCGCCGGGATCCAGGATTTCCCTGGTCCGGCACGCCGGATCGACTGCGCTCCGTGGTCGATCCGACGCGAGACCGGGCTTTAGCCCGGTCGGAGACGGGTCGATGAGTCATGACCAATGCGTCCGTGCCGAAAAAGGCCCGGCCGATAGAGTGTCGAGTGAGTTTCGGCTGCATCTCTCTGGGCCGAACCCTTCGACGAGAGGCGGATGCCACGTGTTCGAACGCTTCACCGACCGGGCTCGACGAGTCGTCGTGCTGGCTCAAGAAGAAGCGCGCCTGCTGAACCACAACTACATCGGGACCGAGCACATCCTGCTCGGGCTCATCCACGAGGGTGAGGGTGTAGCGGCGAAGGCGCTCGAGTCCTTGGGCATTTCGCTCGAGGCCGTGCGCGCGCAGGTGGAAGAGATCATCGGTCACGGCGGCTCCGCGCCGTCCGGCCACATCCCGTTCACCCCCCGAGCGAAGAAAGTGCTCGAACTCTCACTCCGCGAGGCACTCCAGCTCGGCCACAACTACATCGGGACCGAACACATCCTGCTCGGCCTGATTCGTGAAGGTGAGGGCGTCGCCGCCCAGGTGCTCGTCAAGCTCGGTGCCGACCTGTCTCGGGTGCGCCAGCAAGTGATCCAGCTGCTGTCCGGCTACTCGGGCGGCAAGGAAGGTGCACCTGCGGGTGCCGGCGCGCCGGCCGAGTCGGGTGGCGGACCGTCGGGTTCACTCGTGCTCGATCAGTTCGGCCGCAACCTCACCCAGCTCGCGCGCGACAAGAAGCTCGACCCGGTCATCGGGCGCGAGAAAGAGATCGAACGCGTGATGCAGGTGCTGTCGCGCCGCACGAAGAACAACCCGGTGCTCATCGGTGAGCCTGGTGTCGGCAAGACCGCGATCGTCGAAGGTCTCGCCGCCGACATCGTCGAAGGCATCGTGCCCGAGACCTTGACCGACAAGCAGCTCTACACGCTCGACCTCGGCGCGCTCGTCGCCGGGTCGCGGTACCGCGGTGATTTCGAAGAGCGCCTGAAGAAGGTGCTGAAGGAAATCCGTACCCGCGGCGACATCATCTTGTTCATCGACGAGTTGCACACACTCGTCGGCGCCGGTGCCGCCGAAGGTGCGATCGACGCCGCGTCGATCCTCAAGCCGATGCTCGCGCGTGGTGAGTTGCAGACCATTGGTGCAACCACGCTCGACGAGTACCGCAAGCACCTCGAGAAGGACGCGGCCCTCGAACGGCGCTTCCAGCCGATCAAGGTCGAAGAGCCGACGGTTCCGCAGACGATCGAGATCTTGAAGGGTCTCCGCGAGCGGTACGAGT
>JAENVU010000099.1 GCA_016650415.1 Acidimicrobiia bacterium | reverse complement strand
CGCAGGTTCGGTGACCGGGCGCGAGACTGATCGGGTGACCTCGACGATCCACACCACGGCGTGTCCGCTCGACTGTCCGGACACGTGCTCGGTCGCGGTGACGGTCACGGACGGCCGGATCACCAAGGTCGATGCGGCTCTCGGCAATGAGTTGACCGCGGGTTTCATCTGTCAGAAGGTCAAGCACCACGCCCGGCGCGTCTACGCGCCGGAGCGGGTGCTGACGCCGTTGATCCGGACCGGACCGAAAGGCGCGGGTGAGTTCCGAACCGCGACGTGGGACGAAGCGCTCGACCTGGTGGTGGCTCGCCTGAAGGCGGCGGAGTCCGGCGCCGGACCCGAGTCGGTCGTCCCCTACGTGTACAACTCGTCGGCGCCGCTCTTGCAGGATGAAGTCGGCGAACGGTTCTGGAAGCGGTTCGGTGCCAGCCGGGTGCGTCACACCGTGTGCGCGGCCACGTACGGCGCGGCCTACCACTCGATGTTCGGATCGATGCTCTCGGCCGATCCGCTCGACGTCGTCGATGCGCGGCTCATCGTTATCTGGGGCGCGAATCCCACCGTGTCGAACACCCACCTGCCGCCCTTGGTGACACGCGCGCAGAAGGAGTACGGCGCCAAGGTCGTGGTCGTCGACCCGCGCGCGACGGCCACTGCGAAGCGGGCCGACCTCCATCTCCCGGTCCGGCCCGGCACCGATGTCGTGCTCGCGTACGCGGTGGCGCGGGAACTCGCGGAACGGGACCTGCTCGACCACCCGTTCTTGGAACAGCACGCGTCCGGCGTCGACGAGTTCCTCGCCGCGGCCGAGGCCTTTCCGCTCGACCGAGCCGTCGAGATCTGCGGGGTTCCCGCGGCCGACATCACGCGTCTGGCCGAATGGCTCGGCACCGTGCGGCCCGCGCTGGTCCGACCGGGATGGGGGCTCGAGCGGAATCGGAACGGCGGCTCGGCCTGTGCCGCGGTCATGGCCCTCCCCGTCCTGACCGGCCAGTTCGGCGTCCCCGGTTCCGGCGTGATGGCGAGCCTGAGTGAAGCGACGCCCGTGGCGTGGGATCCGCGCGAACCCGACACGCCGGAAGACCGTCGGCGATCGCGGGCCGTCAACATGAACACGTTCGGCGCGGCTTTGAACGACACGGCGCTCGACCCACCGATCGACGTGCTCTTCGTCCAGGGATCGAACCTCGCGGTCACGAACCCCAATCAGGTCGCGGTGCTCGCGGGTCTGGCGCGTGAGGATCTCTTCACCGTCGTGCACGAGCAGGTGATGACCGACACGGCCCGGTTCGCCGATGTCGTCCTCCCCGCGACGACGCACTTCGAGACCGATGACCTCGCCGCGTCCTACGGCTCGTACGTGATCCAGGAAATGCCGGCGGTCATCGACCGGGTAGGGGAGAGTTGGTCGAACAACGAACTCGGCGCGGAACTCGCGCGCCGGATGGGCTATGACCTGACCCGATTCTCGACGGGTCGGGCCGAAATCCTGGCTCGTTCGAACACCGACGGCGGCAGCTTCGACGGCGTTCGCGGCACCCGACCGGCAGGCGGCACGGTGCAGTTCCGTGACACCGTTCCGTCCCATGCGGATGGGAAGGTCCGACTCGCGGGGCTGCCCGGTCTGGGCGTGCCGCGCTACGAGGCGCTCGACGATCCCTACCCGTTGACCCTGCTGTCGCCGGCGACGCCGAAGACGATCAACTCGATGTTCGGGGAATTCCAGCCGCCGGACCCCGCGATCCGAATGCACCCGGAAGATCTGGCGGCCCGCGGGCTCGTCGACGGGCAGCCGGTTCGCGTTCACAACGATCGGGCGTCGCTGACGACCACGGTGCGCGCGGACGAGTCACTCCGGGTCGGGGTCACGACGCTGCCGAAGGGTTCCTGGTGTCGAGACTTCGCCGAGGGGCTGACGGTCAACGCCCTGGTGCCCGACACGCTGTCCGATGTCGCCGGCGGCGCGTGCTTCAACGACACACGCGTCGAGGTGAGCGGCATCTGAACGAGTCGACCGCCCGGCCCGACCCTGCCGAGCCGGCGTACGGTCGATTTTCCGGCGAGGGAGTAGCCTGCGCTCGTGGCGGACCCAGTACGTATCGTGTTCCTTGGTGGTCTCGGCGAGATCGGCCGGAACTGTTTCTGCATCGAGTCCGAGGGCAAGGTGCTGATCGTCGACTGCGGGATCATGTTCCCGGAAGTCGACATGCCGGGCGTCGATCTGGTCCTCCCTGATTTCACGTATCTGCGGGAGCGGGCCGACGACGTGGTCGGCGCGGTCCTGACCCACGGCCACGAGGATCACGCCGGCGGCTTCTCGTTTCTCCTGCGTGACCTCTCGTTCCCGATCTTCGGTTCACCGTTGTCGCTCGGAATGGCGAAGTCGCGGATCGAGGAGGCGGGACT
>JAENVU010000098.1 GCA_016650415.1 Acidimicrobiia bacterium | reverse complement strand
GGCTCGCTCCCGCTGGACACGTGCCACCCCGACGGCGGTTCGATCTCTGCTCATCGGCACATCGCCACGAATTTCTTGAACGCGCCTCAACCACCAGCACCGCAGTACTCGGCGGCCCGGACCCCCACATCGCGGCGCGGCGCGAGCGGGGGCGCCTCGGATCCGTTAGCCCCCGAGGTAGGCGGCACGGACCTCGGGGTCATCGGCGAGTGACGCTGCGAGACCTTCGGCGACGACACGCCCGGTCTCGAGGATGTAGGCGCGGTCCGCGAGCGCCAGCGCGCGGGTCGCCATCTGCTCGACGATGAGAATGGTGACGCCATTGTCGGCGAGGCCGCGCACGATCTCGAACACTTCGTCCACGATGAGGGGCGCGAGGCCGAGCGAGGGCTCGTCGAGGAGCAGGAACCGCGGCCGCGACGCCAGCGCCCGACCGATCGCGAGCATCTGCTGCTCGCCTCCCGACAGCAGCCCCGCCGGCTGGTCACGACGGCGGCGCAGGCGCGGGAAGCGGTCGTAGATCGCGTCGATGTCGGCGCGGACGCCAGCATCACGCCGTTGGTAGGCGCCGAGCAGCAGGTTCTCGTCGACTGTCGACTCCGGGAAGATGCGGCGCCCCTCGGGGACGTGGGCCAGGCCCATCCGCGCGATCCGGTGTGCGGACCGGCGCTCGATGCGCTCGCCCATGAAGGTGATCTCGCCCTGCACCGAGCGCAGCGGTTCGCTCATCGCCGAGACCGTCTTGAGCACGGTGGTCTTGCCCGCGCCGTTGGCGCCGACGATGGTCACGATCTCGCCTTCACGGACTTCGAGGTTCACGCCCGTCAGGGCGGCCGCCGCGCCGTAGCGCACTCCCACGTCGTGCAGAGACAGGAGCGCGTCGGGCGCGGTGCCGAGGGAGTCCGCGGGCTCGAGGACCCGAGCGGGGCGCGAAGCTCCGCGATCTTTGGATTCCTCGCCGAGGTACGCGACGATGACCAGCGGGTTCTCGGCGACCTCGGCGGGAGTGCCCTCGGCGATGACCTCGCCTTCGTTGAGGACGGTGACGCGGTCGGCCAACTCGGTGACGACCTCCATGTGGTGCTCGATGAGCAACACCGTGACCCCGGCGGAGCGCACCCGGGCGATCAACGTGATGAGGTTCTGCACCTCACCGGGGTGCATGCCCGAGGCCGGCTCGTCGAGGATGAGGACATCCGGTTCTGCCGCCAGCGCGCGGGCGATCTCGAGGCTCCGCTGGTCGGCGAAGGGCAGCGCGCCGGCCGGCTCGTAGGCGCGATCGGCGAGCCCCACGAAGGCCAGCAGACCGAGCGCGCGGGCCCGGAGTTGGCGTTCCCACGGGCGGAGCCAGACCGGAACCAGCGCCGAAGCCACCAAGCCGCCGCGTGTGCGCGTGTGGGCGCCGACCATCACGTTCTCGAGCACGGTCATGCGGCGCCAGATCTGGCAGCTCTGGAAGGTCCGGGCGAGACCGACGCGGTTGCAGCGGTGAGGGCTCCAGCCCGTGATGGCTGCACCGCCGAGGAGCACCCGGCCCCGGTCCGGCTTGTAGAAGCCGGTCACGAGGTTCACGAGGGTGGTCTTGCCGGAACCGTTCGGGCCGATGAGCGCGTGCACCGTGTCGGGCTCCACCCGCAGGTCGACCGCACGGACCGCGTCGATCCCACCGAAGGAACGGGTCACGCCGTCGAGCAGCAGCGCGGGACCGTTGGCCTCAGCGTGATCGCGCACGTGGAGCTCGATCACTTCCTCGGGATCGCCCGCCGGCGCGTGCCGGCGTGACCGTCCCCGCGTTCGGAACCGCTGGAGGCGTCCGACGATGCCCTCGGGCATGGCGACCATGACGAGGACGACCAACGCGGCGAGCAGCGCCGTCTCCCACGCACCGAGCCGCTCGCTGATGCTCTCGGAACCGATGTTGACGCCGAGCCCGAGCGTGAAGAAGAACGCGCCGACGATCGGCCCGGCGAGCGTGCCCAGCCCGCCGATCACCGCGTCGATCACGAGTTGGAACGACTGGCCGACGATCGCGGTGCCACTGGCCATCGTCACCTGCAGCTTGGTCTGGGCTGCGAGCACCCCGCCGACCGAGACCATCCCCGCCGAGAGCGCAAACGACGTGACCTTGTACCAGTAGGTGGGCACCCCACACGCGTCGGCTGCGATCTCGGATTCGCGAATGGCCTGGAACCCTCGACCCCACCGGCTCCGCAACAGGTTCCAGGTCATGAAGAGGCACAGCAGGAGCAGGACGACGCCCACCCAGTACAGCCCGACGAACGGTCGGTTCGGGTTGTTCGCGCTCAGAAAGGAGAAGTTCGTATCGAGCGGCTTGGTGACCGCCCGGCCCGCGAGCCCGTTGAAGGCGCTCTCGAAGATGAGCGCGAGCGACGACGCGATGAGCGCGAACGCGAGTGTCACGACCGTCAGGTAGAAACCGCGCAGGTGACAGCAGGTCACCGCGAGCAGCGCGCCCATCGCCATGCCGACGAGGAACGCGATCGGGAAGCCGAGCCACGGGTTGACACCGAGGCCCTCGGCCGTCCAGATCGCGCCGACGAAACCGCCGTAGAGGAAGAACGCGAAGTGACCGAGCGAAAGCAGGCCCGTGTAGCCGAGGAGCAGGTTGAGCCCGATCACGCTGACGCCGACCCACATCGCCTGGATCCCCAACGTGATCCAGTAGCGGTCTTCCGCCAAGGCCGTACCGAACCAGGTGAGGAACACCAGCAGCACCAGGATCGGCAGTGCGCTCCATACCGCGGCGCGCACCCGCACGGTCGACGGACTCACACCTTCTCCACGACCGGTCGGCCGAGGAGACCGGTGGGTCGCAACGTCAGGACGAGCACGAACACCACGAACACGGCGATCGGCCGGTAGGTGTCGGCCCGGCTGGACATCACGCCGACGAAGCCCTCGACGAGGCCGACCGCGTAGCCGCCGACGATCGCCCCGCTCGTGGAGCCGAGACCGCCGAGCACCGCGGCGACGAACCCGGCGAGACCGAGGTTCAGCCCGATGGCGAACCGGACCCCGTAGTTCGGCGCGATGAGGATCCCGGCCAGACCGGTGATCGCACCGGCGATGAGAAAGCTGAGCCGCACCATCACCTTCGGGTTGATGCCCATGAGCGCCGCGGCCTGCCGATCCTGCGCGACCGCGCGGAAGGCCCGCCCCACCTTCGTGCGCGCCTGGAGGAACGCGGCGACACCGACGATCGCGCCCGTGGCCACCACGAGCACCACGTCCGAGGGGCCGATCGCGACGTGCTGCACGACGCTCCCCTGCCACCCGAACAGCGAATGGAACAGGTCGGGAATGGACTCGCCGGTGTCGCTGATGAGCTGCGCCACGACCTCCTGGACGACGATCGCCGCACCGAAGGTGGTGACGAGCCAGGCGATGTTCGACGTCGGGTCGAAATCGCCGAGCGGCTCGATCGCGACGAGGTCGAACACCAGTCCCACGATCGCGGCGAGCACCACCGCGGGGATGACGACGAGCAGCATCGATGTCCCGCGGTCGAACACCCCGCTCCACAGCCACCACGCGAGGTACCCGCCGACGACGACGAGTGTTCCTTGCGCGAAGTTGATGATGCGCGTCGTCGAGAAGACGAGGCTGTAAGAGAACGCGACGAGCGCGTAAGCGGAACCGATCGTGGCCGCGTAGACGAGAACTTGAACGAGTTCGCCCATGGGCTCAGTGAATGCGGCAGGCGTCGGACATCGTGACCTGCTTCCCGGTGGCGGTCGGCGGCCGCTTCGTGCACTGGGTCCCCCAACCCTCACCGAGGATCTGGGCCATGTATTCGGGCTGGGCTCGCAGATTCGCCTCGAGGGTCGGGCGGACCAAGTGGGCCGGGCCGACGTAGCGGTCGCTCAGGAGCGGGAACGTTTCCTTCCACTCGCGACCGAGCGCGTACGGCGGGTCCGTCGGCTCGGGACCGTTCCATCGTTCGAGGGTGATCAGGACGACATCGTCCTCGGTCATGCCGAGGTGGTGGTCCTTGGTGAAGCGGAACGGCAACCCGGCGAACTCGATCTTCGGCAGCGTCTCGAGGGCGTCGACGATCTTGGCCCGGTCGGTCGAACCGGCCCGGCGGACCGCCTCGAGCAGTGCCCACCAGGCGTTCGGCGCGCCTTCCTCACCGCCGCTCGCGCCCTTGCCGTCGTAGTCGACGAGCCAGTCGCGGATCGGGAAGTGCGGACCGCCGACGAGGCCGCCGAGGTACCAGGCCGTGATGCTGCCGGTCCGGGCGGCGTCGCCGGCGAGCTCCGCCCACTTCTTCTCCCCCGTCCCTCCCGGGTACCCGAGGATGTGAGGCGCCCAGGTCGAGGACTTCGCGGTCGGGGTGTCGACGTAGCCGGCGCCGAGGTCCTGGATCTTCTTCACGATGGTCGCGGTGTTGTCGGACAGGCCCCACACGAACAGCGACTGCGGTTTGGCCTGGCTGATGCGCTGG
>JAENVU010000097.1 GCA_016650415.1 Acidimicrobiia bacterium | reverse complement strand
CGAGGTCCCGGTCGACGATCTCCAACAGGTCGAGTCGATACTCCCCCGTGGTGGGCGACCAGTAGCCGGTACCGGACGCATCGCCGCGGTCGGTCGCGTATTCGCCGGTCAACTTCCAGCCGAGCCAGTCGTGCGGGAGCACAACTCGTTCGATGCGGCGGAAGAGGTCCGGTTCGCGGCGGTGCAACCACGAGAGCTTCGTGATCGTGAAGGCCGCGACCGGGACGGAGCCACAGGCCTGCGCCCATCCGCGTGCGCCGTCGGCGAGTTGGGTGAGCAACCAACCCGCGTCGGGTGCGGACTCGGTGTCGTTCCACAACTTGGCGGGTCGGAGCGGGGTCCCGTCGGCATCGGTGACGACCAGACCGTGCTGTTGGGCCGCGACCGAGGTCGCGGCGACGTCGTCGGGGCCGGCGGCCGCGCTCGCGGCTCGAAGCGCGTCCCACCACGTCTGCGGATCCTGCTCCGACACCGGTGGCGTGGTCGACGGGTGCGGTGCGCGGCCGGAGCCGACCAGTTCGCCGGTCTCGACGTCCCGGATTTCGACCTTGGTCGACTGCGTCGACGAATCGATCCCCCGCACGACCGGCATCAGGACACCCCTCACAGGATTCCAGCGCTCGAATCGCGACCTATAGGTCGCGATTCGAGCGCTGGAAACGGACTAGGGGGCGTCATCGGATGCCGAGGAGGAGTTCGTTCACGAGTTGGTCGAGGCGTTCGTGGCCGTAGCCATAGTTGGCGAGCGCGTCGACGTCGAACGTCTCGGCGCGCAGTGTGGCCCAGCGAGTCTCGGGCGGTTCGGGCAGGGTCGGGATCCCCAGCTGGTCGACCTTGGCGACGGCCAACGCTTCCTGGATCTCCGCATCCTCGGCGAAGCGCTCCGCCTTCTCCTTCAGGATGAGATACGTGCGCATGCACCCGCGGGCGAAGTCCCACACGCCGTCCTGATCCTCGGTGCGGTACGCGTGCGCGTCGAAGTGGCGCATCCCCTTCCACTCGGATTCCTCCAGCAGCTTCACGAGGTAGAACGCGTCGCGGTGGCCTTCCGAGCCGAAGCGGAAGTCCTGGTCGTACTTGCCCGGCACCTGCCCGTTGAGGTCGATGTGGAAGAGCTTGTCGGCCCACAACGCCTGGGCCACCCCGTGATGGAACGACAGCCCGCTCATCGTTTCGTGCGCGAACTCGGGGTTGAGCCCGACCATCTCCGGATATTCGAGTTCGTTGATGAACGCGAGCGCGTGGCCGACCGTCGGGAGGAACAGGTTGCCGCGGGGTTCGTTGGGCTTCGGTTCGAGCGCGAGTTCCATCTCGTAGCCCTGCTCGGTGATGTAGGCGCAGCACGCATTGATCGCCTCGGCGTAGCAATCGAGCGCGGCCGGAACGTCGGTCGCGGCGTCCGACTCGACACCTTCGCGTCCACCCCACATCACGTACGTGCGCGCACCGAGTTCGGCGCCGATGTCGATCCCGTCGATCGCCTTCCGCAACGCGTACCGCCGGACCTTGGGATCGTTCGCGGTGAACGCGCCGTCCTTGAAGATGGGTTGGGAGAACAGGTTCGTCGTCGCCATCGGCACCCGGAGCCCGGTGTCGGCCAGCGCGCGATGGAACCGCACGAGGATCTCGTCCTTCTCGGCGGTGGTGCTCCCCGGCGGGATCAGGTCGTCGTCGTGGAAGTTGACGCCGTACGCACCCAGATCGGCGAGCCGGTGCACCGCATCCACGGGGTCCAACGGCGGCCGGGTCTCGTGCCCGAACGGATCCCGGCCGCGGTTGCCGACCGTCCAGAGCCCGAAGGTGAAGTGATCCTCCGGAGTCGGTTCGTAGTCCATGCCGTCGCCACCCTTCGCCCTGCGGAAAAGGCGATGCTTCCACATCGGCTCACCGGAGTTGTGGCCCGAGCGCGAAGACGCCAGGCTCTGCGAATGACCACTCCTGCCGACGCGCTCATCACCCGGGTTCATCGCGAACTCGACTCCGGATTGCTTCCCAGCTGTCAGATCGCCTGGGCCCGTCACGGTGAGATCGAGCACTTCGAGACCTACGGCGACGCCACCAACGACACCGACTACGTGATCTTCTCCGCGACCAAGGCGATCGTCGCGTCGTTGGTCTGGGTGCTCATCGGCGAGGGGCTGATCGACGTCGACCGGCGCGTGATCGACTACATCCCCGAGTTCGGCACCAATCGCAAGGACATCATCACCGTCGAGCAGGTGATGCTCCATACCTCGGGCTTCCCGCACGCGCCGATGGGACCACGCCATTGGAGTACCCGCGAGGGCCGGGTCGCGCAGATGGCCAACTGGCGACTCAACTGGGAACCCGATTCCGCGTACGAGTACCACCCGACGTCGGCGCACTGGGTGCTCGCCGAGATCATCGACCGCGTGACCGGGGGCGACTTCCGCGACCTCGTCGAGGAACGCATCACCCGCCCCGCCGGGATCACCCGCCGCGTCCTCGGGGCACCGGCCGACGAAGCACGCACGGTGGCGTTCATGACCAGCGTCGGGGAGCCCGCGACGCCCGACGAGCTGGAGGCTGCACTCGGCGTGCGCGAGTTGCCGGTCACCGAGGTGACCCATGACGCCCTGCTGATGTTCAACAACGCCGCCGTCCGCGAGGTCGGGAGCCCGGGTGCCGCCGGCACGATGACCGCGGCCGAACTCGCCCTCTTCTACCAAGCGCTGCTGCACGACCCGGCGGGCGTGTGGAAACCCGAGATCCTGAAGGATGCGACCGGACGCGTCCGCAACCGCAAGCCCGACCGCTGGACACGCGTGCCCGCGAACCGGGGACTCGGGGTGATCATCGCGGGCGACGACGGCAAGGCGAACCTCCGCGGCTTCGGCCACACGGGGTCCCGCCACACGTTCGGACACAACGGCGCCGGTGGACAGGTCGCCTGGGCCGATCCCGAATCGGGCCTGTCGTTCGTCTACCTCACCAACGGGTTGGACCAACACATCCTGCGCGAGGGCCGCCGCAGCATCTCCCTCTCCTCCCACGCCGCGGTGATCTGAGGTCCCACCTACCTGACGCGGGTGTCAGGAATGCGCGAGGCTGCGGGCCGAGAGCGGGAGACACGAGGAGCTGCACAACCGATGGGCGCATTGGACGGAGTCAAGATTCTCGACCTCTCGTGGGGCATCGCCGGTCCGCTGGGCGTGATGCTGCTCGCGGAGCAGGGGGCCGACGTCATCAAGGTCGAACCGCCCGAGGGCGACCCGTTCCGCGCGTACAGCGGGTACGCGGTCTGGAATCGGTCCCGGCGCTCGGTCACCGTCGACCTCAAGTCGCCCATGGGTCTGGATGCGTTCCACCGGTTGGTCGACGACGCCGACGTTCTCGTCGAGACCTTCCGCCCCGGAGTGACCGATCGCCTCGGCATCGGGTACGACGACATGCATGCCCGCAACCCGCGGCTCGTCTACGCCTCGTGCCCCGGATATCCCGAAGGTCACCGCCTCGCGCAACGCCCGGGCTACGACGCGCTGATCCAGGCGAGCAGCGGCCAGCAATGGGAACAACCCGGCTGGCGACTCGGGCCGATCTTCCTGCACATGCCGATGCCGAGCATGGGGGCCACGTTCCTCATCCCGAGCGGCATTCTCGCCGCCCTCATCGCCCGCGAATCCACCGGCCGCGGGCAACACGTGCGGACGTCGCTCTTTCAAGGTGCGCTGCTGTACACGACCCAGATCTGGCAGCACGTCGAACATGCCGACGCCGCGTTCCACGACCTCATGGGCAAGACCTATCCGCCCGGGGTTCATCAACAGTTCCTGTTCGAGTGCGCCGACGGCGAGTGGGTCCACACGTCGGTCATGAGCGGCCTCACGCCGACCAAGAGCCAGGACGAGCTGTTGGGCCTCGACGACGCGCCGGAACCGTTTGTGTTCATGGCCCTCTCCCCCGAGGAGCGTGAGCAGTTCACCCAACGACGCCGGGAGGCGTACAAGACCCATCGTCGCGACGAACTGGTCGCGACCTTCCAGGAGCACAACCACGCCATCGAGGCGGTCATCACCGCCGAGGAGGCCCTCGGCGCGGGGGGTGCGCCCCATCCCCAGTTGGTAGCCAACGGCATGGTGGCGACCATCGAAGATCCCGAACTCGGCACGACCACCCAGATGGGAGTGCCCATCAACCTCCTGGGTACTCCCGGCGGCATCCAGGGTCCACAGCCGCTCCCCGGCCAACACAACCGGGAGATCTTCGGTGCGCTCGGCTACTCCGATGCCGAGATCGCGACCATCGCGGGAGGTGGAGCATGAGCACCGCGTTGGAGGGAGTCCTGCTCATCGACTTCGGCCAGTACCTGGCCGGACCTTTCGGTCCCATGATCATCGGAGATCTCGGCGCGCAGGTCATCAAGGTCGAGCCCGTGACCGGTGACGGCATGCGACTCGCCGGCAAGCCGTTCTTCGGCTGCCAGCGGGGCAAGCAGGACATCGCGCTCGATCTCAAGAACCCTCGGGGTCTCGAGATCGCGCTCGAGCTCATCGAGCGGGCCGACATCGTCCACCACAACATGACCGCGGGCGTCGCGAACAAGCTCGGGATCGGGTACGCGGACTGCAAACGGGTGAACCCCGATGTCGTCTACTGCAACACCTGGGCCTACGGGCTCGAAGGACCGCTGGCCCGCTTCGGCGGTCTCGACCCGCTGTACCAGGCCTCGGCCGGCCTCGAGTACGAGGCCGGGGCCGCGCACACGGGCAACGACCCGCTGTATTACCGCTTCGGAATGTGCGATGCCGCGAACGCGATGTTGTCGGTCGTGGGCTCTCTCGCCGCGCTGTACCACCAGCGGGTGACCGGTGAGGGCCAGGAACTGTGGACCTCACTCATGGACGGTGGCGCGGTGTATTCGTCCGACGCGTTGCTGGTCGACGGCGTTGCGGTACCACGCCCCCGGATGGACCGGGGCCTGCACGGGATCGATGCCTGTTACCGCCTGTACGAAACCCAGGACGGTTGGATCCAGATCGCGGCGGTCAAGGAAACCGAGTGGGTCGCACTGTGTGGCGTCCTCGGAGTGGCGGAGCTGGCCGACGACGCGCGTTTCGCCGTCACCGATCTGCGACGGGGGAATCGCGAGGAACTCGAGACGCTGCTCGCGGCCCGGTTCGCGACCCGGACCACGGTGTCCTGGACTCATGCACTCGACGACGCGGGAGTGCCGAACGAGATACCGCTGGATTCGCTCGGCGGCGAGATGGTGCTCAACGACGCCGACAACGTCGCGCTCGGGATGGTTGCCGAATACGAGCATCCGCGGATGGGCACGATGCGACAGTTCGGCGAGCTGGTGCAGTTTTCCGACACGCCGGCACCCGAACGCAGCGCGCCGCCGTTGGTCGGTCAACACACGCGCGAGATCCTCGAATGGCTCGGCAAGGACACCGCCACCATCGACGATCTGAAAACCGCCGGCGTCATCAACTGGCCCGGGGACGACTACCCCTGGATCGTCTGACGAGTTTCAAGAAGCCGTTTTCTTAGTGCGCGACGTCGAGGAGGAACATCGCGGCCTCGTAGCGGCGGGCGTTCACCAGTGCGGATCCGGCCGCCGCGCCGAAGCGGGCCATGACGGCACGGGTGTCGGCAGTGAGCTCGTTCGCCACCATCCCGGGGAGGGCGAGGACGGCGAGCAACGAGCCGTCGCGGTCGTCGATCGGGACACCGATCGTGAGTGAGTCCTCGACCGGCATCGCCAGCACCGTGTGCTGCGACCGGACCAACTCCATCACCGGGGCGACGGCGTCGGCGATGCCGAGTGCATCCACGACGGGCTGCATCGGCTGACGGTCCTCGATCAGGAACAACACACCGTTCTCGACGCCGACGAGGTTCCGTCCGTGATCGACGATCGCGGGGAGCAGGTCGTCGAGTTCGAGGTTCGCATGGAGCGCGGTCACCGCGTCGAGGACGAGCCCGGAGCTCAAGAGGCCGCGGGCGATCTCGCTGTCGAGTTCGAAGAGCTGTTCGCGATCGCGCACGATCCGTCGGAGATGACGCTCCTTGTCGAAGGCGTACACGACGATGCAGACGCTGAAGATCGCCAGCGCGAGGCGCGCGTGGCTCGCATCGATGACGCTCTTCCCGCTGAGGTGGATCACCCCTTCGGACACGAGCGTGGCGAAGACCAACGCGATGGTGACGAGTCCGCCGAGCATCGCGATCTGGTAGCGGCGGCGGTGCACCGCACCGAGTGAGACAACGCCGTCCGACGGGAGGTCGGCGAGCCGTTCTTCCCGGGCGATGTCCTCTCGCAGTTCTGATTCTCGAGTGGTCACTGGTAGTGGTTCTCCTGCATGTTGTATCCCGCTTTCGGACATATCGGCGCGCTGCCCGGAGACCTTGACCACGGAGCGTGACATTGAGTGCGGCCTCTAAGTTGACGGCGTGCAGATCCGGGAGTTGGGCCGTGACGATCTCGATGCGATCAGCGCCCTCGCCGCACGCGCCCTGATCGATCCGCCCACCCGGGACGAACTCGACCGGGCATTCTTCGATGCCGGGCAACCGGCCGAGATCCGGGGTGATCCCGCCGTGGGAGTGATCGCGACCGCCATGCGAGATCACGCCGGCTT
>JAENVU010000096.1 GCA_016650415.1 Acidimicrobiia bacterium | reverse complement strand
CGTCAGCCTCAACATGTTGTGGGTGGTGCTCGGTGCCGTCCTCGTGATCTTCATGCAAGCCGGTTTCGCCCTGGTCGAAACCGGATTCTGTCGGGCGAAACACGCCGCCCACGTCGTGTCGACGAACTTCGCGATCTTCGGGTTGGGATTCGTCGGCTTCTTTCTCGTGGGTTACGCGTTCATGTTCGGCGGATTCAGCTTCCCCGGTGCGTTCGGCCTTGACAGCTCGACCGGCGGACCGCTGATCGGCAGTGGTCACTGGGTGTTCCTGTGGCACGGCGGATTCGCCCTGACCAACCTGCACGGCGTGAAGAACGCCGCACCGGTGATGGCGATGTTCCTGTACATGGTGGCGTTCATGGACACGACGGGCACCATTCCGACCGGCTCGATGGCCGAACGTTGGGAGTGGAAGGCATTCGTCGGCTGGGGTCTGTTCGTCGGAACGATCTTCTACCCGCTGTTCGGCGCCTGGACCTGGGGCGGTGGCTGGCTCAGCCAGCTCGGCAACAGCATGAAGCTCGGGTTCGGTTACGTCGACTTCGCCGGCTCCGGCGTGGTGCACGCCATGGGTGGCGTCGCCGCACTGGCCGGCGCGATCGTTCTCGGACCTCGTATCGGCAGATTCGGTGCCGACGGGAAGCCGCGCACCCTCGCGGGCCACAACATCCCGATGGCGTATCTCGGCACGTTCATCCTGCTGGTGGGCTGGTTCGGCTTCAACGCCGCATCGACCTTCTCGGCGACCGACGTCCGCTTTGCAGTCGTCGCCACGAACACCGGTCTTGCCGCGGCGTTCGGTGCTGTGGTTGCGATGTTCTACGTGATGAAGCGGATGGGCAAGCCCGATCCGGGAATGATGATCAACGGCATGCTCGCCGGCCTGGTGGGTATCACCGCACCGTGTGCGTTCGTGCAGCCGTGGGCGGCGGCCGTCATCGGTGGCCTCGCGGCGATCATCGTCATCGAAGCGGTGTTCTTCTTCGAACGCCGCGGCATCGACGACCCGGTCGGTGCGATCTCGGTGCACGGTGTCGGCGGCATCTTCGGCGTCCTGTGCGTCGGGATCTTCGCCAGCGGTGAGTACGGCGCCGGCTGGAACGCGACGACCGCGGGTTCGGCCGCCAAGGCTCCCGGTGTGACCGGGATCCTGTACGACGGAAGTCTCGGGTTCAAGCAGTTGATCGCTCAGGGCATCGGTGCCCTGGTGATCTGCACGGTGTTCCTCGGATTGGCGTACGCCTTCTTCAAGATCCAGAACAAGGTGATGAAGGGTGGCATCCGGTCCACGGCCGAAGACGAGGTCCGAGGTCTCGATGTACCGGAGATGGGTGTCCTTGCCTACGACAACCTCCAGGTCAACGAGCTGGACATCATCAGCGCCGAAGGCCCCGAGATGGTGTTGTCCGGTGGACCGTCGCCGGATCCAACAATCGGTCGGTAACCCCCAGTATCGACCGAACCGAAACGACCGGCGGGCAATGAAGCCCGCCGGTCGTTTCGCGTTCGGATGGGTTTCGTTACGGAAGTTTGATGCGGGTGCGGTCGAGGTAGGTGAGCCACCGGCCTTCGTCGAACGCGGGATCGTCGGCCTCGAGCACCGACCGGGCCATGGTCGACAGGCCGGCGACGCCACCGGCGCCGCACGCGGGCGACGGCGGATCGATCTGGATCGCATTGAGGTCGAAGCCCACATCGGTGTCGATGATCGATGCCGCCAGGCTGCCGCCGATATTGGATGCGTACCGATCACGTCGAGTCAGACTCCAGGAGTTCCCGGCGGCGCCGGGTCCCTCGGCTGGAGCACCCAGGAAACGCCACTCGAGGAATCGCAACACCGACGCGTGGTCGTAATCGCGCCGGTCGACGAGCCCGCGGTGTGCATACGGCGAGGCCAGGACACATGGGACCCGGAAACCGGCCTGGGAGAAGTCGTCGGCGTCGTTGGCGCTCGCCCGATCATCGGCGAAATGCACCGGGGCCACGTGGTCGAAGAAGCCGCCCCATTCGTCGTACATCGTGACGAAGAGACCGCGCTCCCACTGAGGTGAGTTGACGAAGGCCTTGAACACGTCCCGCACGAACGCTTGGCCGCCGCGCACGTCGGCGAGTGGGTGGTCGTCGTTCTGGCCTGCGCCGGTGAACATCGGATCGATCATCACGACGTTGGGAAGGGTCCCCGCGGCCGCATCGGTGTAGTAGTTCGCGATCGGGCTCAATCGCGAAGTCATCCGACTGCCCCACAGCGCCAGGACCGGCAGGTCCGAGTAGTAGTACTTCGCCGGGACGTTGGCGGTGCCGAGCTTGTCCCAGATCGTCGGCCACTCGAACCCGTCGGGCCCGGTCGGGAACGAGTTCGACTTGTTGCCACCCGACTGCGCCGAGTGCAGGTACTCGCGGTTCGGGTAGGTCGGTCCGAGGATCGAGCAGTGGTAGTTGTCGAAAGTGGTGAACGCGCGGGTGAACTCGTGGGTGAAGGGCAGGTCGTTGCCTTCGTAGTACCCGAGTGGGAGCAGGTCGTCGTTGGCGGTCGGCGCGATGAACCCGAGGTCGCG
>JAENVU010000095.1 GCA_016650415.1 Acidimicrobiia bacterium | reverse complement strand
GAACTCAGGCGTGTCGATGGTCGCGCCGTCCTTGAGGTAGACCCAGTCGTTGATCGTGGAGTGGTCGCCGTAGGCGGCCATGAGGTTCTGAAGCGGGAAGGCCAGGCCGCCGCCGCTCGTCGAGGCGTTCCATTCCATGATTGGCTGCAGGCCGGCGTCCTTGGCCTTGGCCAGGAGTGCGTCGAATTCCTCGACGGTCTTCGGGGGCTCGGTCATGCCGATCTGGGTCGCGAGGTCCTTGTTGTAGAAGACACCCACCGTGCTCGGGTTCACGGGCCAGGCGATGATCGACCCGGAGCCGCGCTTGAACTCGTCATTGATGCGGACGGCCTCGAACTGCGCCTGGGGCCACTCGTCCCAGCCATACGCGGTGGCGTAGGGATCGAAGTTCAGGAGCAGGCCGTCCTTCGCGAGGTCGATGAGCTGGGCCGCGCGCGAGATGTCGGGCGGGTTGTCGCTGGACAGCAGCCGGGGCAGGTTGGCCGTGGCGTTCGCGAATGCGTCCGACTTGAGGTCGAACGTCACGTTCGGGTACTGCTTCGTGAATTCGGCAGAGAGCTGGGGCATCAGCTCCGAGATCGTCTCGTGATAGATGCTGAGCTTGACCGGGTCCGTCCCGCAGTCCGGTACCGTCGCCTCTGCGGAGGCGCTGACCGTGGGTTCGGTCGATCCGGTGGCCGGCGTCGCCGTGGCTGCCGGCGGAGCGGTCGCGACAGCGCCAGGCGCTGCACATCCCGCGACGATGATCGCAGCGAACCCGAGGGCCGCCAGCGTTCGGTGGGCGGAACTCCGCCCGTTGATCGCGAAGGTCATGGTCTCTCCTCCAACTACGTTCGATCCTGGTAGCAGCGGGAACGGTCGTCTACGCACGGCCCTCCTTCGGCGACGCCGATGTCGCCCTGATGACGAGCTCGGGATCCAACAGCACGACGGGCGGTGTGGCCGAGCGGTGCTCGATCTCGGCAAGCAGAAGCTCGGCGCCGACCCGTCCCGAATCGAACAGGTGCTGGCGGATCGTGGTGAGGCCGATCGGCTCGGCGATCGGGATGTCGTCGTAGCCGATGACGGTGAGGTCGCCCGGGATCTGAAGCCCCAGGTCTCGAGCGGCGCTCATGACCCCCAGGGCCTGGGTGTCGCTCGCGGCGAAGATCGCCGACGGCGGGGTCGGGCCCGTCAGCAGGCGCAGGGCGAGCTCGCGGGCGCTTCTCGATCCATGCGCGCCGAGGGCGGCCTCCACGTCGACACCCAGATCGCGCAGGACAGCGGTGAAACCGTCGTACCGATCTCGGCTGGATGTGAATCCGTACGGATTATCGAACGAGTCGGAGACGAACCCGATCGAGCGGTGGCCGAGGGCGAACAGATAGCGACCCGCAAGCGACCCGCCGGCAACGTCATCTCCGCGGACGACGGGTAACCCGTCCACGCTCGGACCGTGCACGTCGATCACGACGAGTGGAACCGGTCCCCCGACCAGTCGTTGCAGGTGGTCGGACTCGGGCGGCAGCGAGACGAGCAAGACGCCGTCGGTCCGATTCGAGGTAGGAAGCTCCCGGAGGTACTTCTCCCGCCGATCTGGGGTCTCCACGTTGTGGATCACGAGGTCGAACGACGTGTCGCCAAGGACGGACTCGGCCCCTCGAAGCCGCTCGACGGCCTGCGGACGCGTGAGGTACGAGGCGACGATGTCGACCGTCCACGTGCGGCCGAGGCTCAAACCGCGCGCAGACCGGCTGGGCACGTACTTCAGATCCTCGATCGCGGCGAGGACGCGGCGCCTCGTGTCTGCGTCGACCGTGGGCCTGTTGTTCAGCACGCGCGACGTCGTCGTGCGGCTGACACCAGCTCGAGCGGCCACGTCGTTGATCGTTGCCACGGGCCTCCTATGGAACCGGTTCCATGCGACACACGCATTGTCACGGTGCGCCAGCGTGCAACGTTCCTACGTTCGTAGAGTTGTGACTTGGGTTTCTGCTACGGTTGCGGCATGCGGACGCTCATCCGCCAGAAGCGGCGAACCGGGCGCGAGGTCACGG
>JAENVU010000094.1 GCA_016650415.1 Acidimicrobiia bacterium | reverse complement strand
GGGACCGTGACCCGGATCATGCCGGCGGGCAGGTGCCGAAGATGGTCGATGACCACGATGAAGTACGTCGACTCGTCGTAGGGGCCGTACTCGGAATCGATGAGGTCGGACGAGTTGCCGAACCACTCGGCGAAGACGGTGTCCTCGATGTGGCGCGCGAGCCGAGCTTCGGGTGCGCCGGCATGGAACAGGTAGACACCGAACGGTTCGGAAGGATTGCCGGCCGCGTCGACGACCGGTCGCGCGAGATCGCGCAGTTCTTCCTGAATCAGGTCGATGTCTGCCATCAGAACTCTTTCGCCACGCAGCGTTCGGCTGCGAAATATCGGCTGGTGTAGATCACTGCGGCGGCCGGATCGAACGGCTTGCACGTGTAGATGTCGACGCTGAAGAAGAGTCGCGGCGTCTCCCACGCGTAGAAGTGTGCTCCCGAGGTCTCCCAGTGGATCCATCCCGCCCATCCGTACCGATCCGAGCGGTGGGTGACCGGGTCGATGAGCGTGACCATCCCGCACACCTCGCTCAGGCCCCGCAGGTAGTCGACGATGGCGCCATCGTCGATGGGGCTCTCCGGCACCCCTTCGATCACCAGCCGCTGCCGGTGGATATCCGGCGCAAGATCGGTCAACCCAGCATCGTCGAGTGCGAACTCCATCATGCGGCCGATGTTGTCACGGACGTTGCGGATGATGCCAATGTTGCGCTTGTTTGGGCTCTGGGATTCTCAGTCCGGCACTGGATCAAGTCGGGCAATCTATATATTTCGTCTATATAGCTCAACCCTCATCGGGGCGAAATCTGCGGTGGAGTGAATTTCGCTCAAGGGCACGTTCGAGGCGGGCCAACGCATCGGCGGTACGAATCCCCCACCAGAGCAAGTCCCGACCGTCGACCAACACGATGCGCGCGCCGGGAACGATCGCGGCGAGTTCCGGCACGTGGCGCGCACCGAACGGGTACGGCTCGTCCGGGAGCACCACCAGGTCGGGCTGCATCCCGTGGAGCTCGTCGGTCGAGAGTTCGGGGTAGCGCGCCGACGGGTCGAGCAGATTCGTCCAGCCGAGGTGGTCGAGCATCGATGCCCCGTACGTGTCGGCCGACTGACTCATCCACGGTCGGCGCCAGATCAGGATGAGCGCGCGACCGTGCACCGGTCCACGCGCCGGCCGGTCGGGCATCGACGCTGGCGCCTCCACTCCGAGTCGGGCCGCCAACGCTTCGATCGCCGGCGCCACCTCTCCCACCGAACGCGGCGACATCGAGTGCAGGGCGACACCCGCGGCGGCGAGCACGTCGGCATCGGCGCGACGGTTCTCTTCGTCATTGACGATGACGATGTCGGGCCCCAGCGCGACGATCGCGTCGACGTCAGGGTCCTTGGTGCCGCCGATCGTCGGGATCCCGGGTTGGCCACAAAACCTCGTGCAGGCCACCGGCGTCACGCCCAACCCCAGCAGCGTCTCGGTGACCGATGGCACCAGCGAGACCACCCGGAGGTCGGTCACGACACCTACATCCGGTCGAGGAGCTCGGCCTTCTTGGTCTCGAACTCCTCGGAGGTGATCGCACCCTGGTCCCGCAGCGTCGCCAACTTCGCGATCTGATCGGCAACATCGGGCGGCGCCGCGGCGGGTGGCCGAGCCGACTGCATCCCCGGGTTCGCGGTCGCGATTGCATCCGCCTGCCAGGTCGCCTGACGACGGCTGTTGACCTCCATCTGGCGGTAGATCTCCTGCTGGACCATGTCGGGATGGCGAACGTTCTCGAAGTGGCTCTGGCCGTCCTTGCCCGCGGATTCGATCGCGAGGTCGCCCGCACCGATCATCCGCTCGAAGATCTTCTGCGAGAAGTCGATGTTGTTGACGCGATCGAGCGGGATCTCGGTGCCCTTCTTCGACACGATGCCCGAACGAGACACGACGCGTCGATCCGTCAGCACGAAATGCGTATAGGTCCAGGTCAAGTAGGCGACCACGATGAAGCCCACGTAGACCACGATCGCGAGTGCGATCGGGACCGACAGGAAGTCGAGCCCGTCGGGGGCCGCCAACGCCCAGAGCACCACGACGATCAGCAGCACCCCACCGGCGAGGATGTGCTTCCAGAAGAACCACCAGTGGGGCTTCAGGTCGAGGACGACGGTCTCACCCTCGTTGATCAGCTTCTCGGGATACGGCGGCATGAGATTCAGCCTAGGACCGCGTCGGGGAATCCGCAGGGACCACGCCGCTTCGGTGTCGGGTCCTCGATGTGCGGGCCCTCCGTCGCCCGATGGTCACATGCGGTCGGTAGCGTGCACGTGTGACCGCGGATCCCGAACGTCGCCTCCTCACGGATCTCGACGATTCCCAACGCCGAGCCGTCACCGCCGCGGAGTCGCCCTTGGCGATCCTCGCGCCGGCGGGTTCGGGCAAGACGCGGGTGTTGACGCGCCGAATCGCCTGGCAGTCCAGCACCGAGGCGATCGAACCCAGCCACGTGCTCGCGCTGACCTTCACCCGCAAGGCGGCGGGTGAGTTGCGCACCCGCCTCCGCCGGCTCGGCGTCCGCGACGGACTCACCGCCGGAACGTTCCACGCCGTGGCGCTCGGCCAGCTCAAGGCCATGCATGACCACCGAGGCACCGCGATGCCGGCGCTCCTCGAACGCAAGGCTCGGCTCCTCGCGCCGCTCGTCGGCGGCAAGCGCGGCGCGCAGGCGAACCTCGCGATCATGGAGGCGGCGGGCGAGATCGAATGGGCCCAGGCCCGGCTCGTCGGCCCCACGGCGTACTCGGAAGCCGCGATCCGCACCGGTCGGGAGCCGTCGATCCCCGTCGAACGCATGGCCGACATCTACGGGAAGTATCAAGCCGAGAAACGCAAGCGTCACGTCATCGACTTCGACGATCTCGTACGCCTCTGCGCGCAGGCACTCGAATCCGACGCCGAGTTCGCTGCGACCCAACGCTGGCGGTTCCGCCACTTCTTCGTCGACGAATTCCAGGACGTGAGTCGGGCCCAGCTCCGCCTCTTGCGCAGTTGGCTCGGCGAACGGGACGACCTCTGCGTCGTGGGTGATCCCGATCAGGCGATCTACTCCTTCGCCGGCGCGGACCCTGGATACCTGAACCGCTTCTCGGATCACTTCCCCGGAGGATCCACGGTCCGCCTCGACGTCAACTACCGCTCGACTCCCGAGATCGTCAGTGCCGCGCGGGCCGTCCTCCCCGCCGGCGAACGCGCCGATGTCCGGTCGATGGGGACCCAGGGTCCGGCGCCCACGATCACCAACTACGCCGACGCCGAGGCCGAGGCGCGGGGTGTGGTCGAGAAGCTGCGCGACACCGCGGCTCGCGGCCAGCCGTGGTCCTCGCTGGCGGTCCTCTATCGCATCAATGCCCAATCCGCCGGGTTCGAAGAGGCGCTGCGGCGGTCCGGTATTCCGTTCCGCGTCCGCGGCGACGTCGCGTTCCTCGAACGGAACGAGGTCAAAGTTGCGCTCGACACGTTGCAGGAGATCGCGTCGAAGGCACCCGCACGCGACTTCGCCGAGCATCTGACCGACCTCATCACCGACGCGGCCGATGCCACCGAGGAGAGCCGCACCCACCGCGAGGCCATCGCCCAACTCGGCCGGGAATACCTGGCGGTCAGCAGCGGACGCGGCACGGTCGCCGAGTTCCTCGATTTTCTCCGGACCTCGTTGCGCGGCCACGACGACGCCGGCCTGGCGTCGGACGCCGTCGATCTCCTGACCTTCCACCGGGCCAAGGGACTCGAGTGGGACACCGTGTTCGTGACTGGTTTGGAAAAAGGGCTCGTCCCGATCTCGCACGCCCAGGGCGACAGCGCGGCCTTGGGCGAAGAACGACGGCTCCTGTACGTCGGATTGAGCCGGGCCCAACGCGCGCTGCACATCTCCTGGGCGAGCCGCCGCGATCGAGGCGAACGGGTCAGTCGCCGATCGCAAAGTCCGTATCTGGCCGAGATCGAACGGGCGGTGAGCGGCACGCCCGAGCCACCGCGTGATCGAGCGGTCAACCGTCGCGGGGCAAAGACGGCTCGGGCCGCACTGCGCGGGCTGACCGACGACGAGCTGACGCCACTGGACCGGCCACTCTTCGACGCACTGGTCGCGTGGCGGCGCGACGCGGCGCGCGCCGCCGATGTTCCGGCCTACGTGATCTTCGACAACAAGTCGCTGCGCGCGGTGGCGATGGCCCGACCGACCGACAGTCCGCAACTGCTCGACGTGCCCGGTGTCGGGCCGGTGAAGTTGGAGCGGTACGGCGCGCAAGTGCTCGAGATCGTCGGGCGCCATCGCCCCGACGATGCCGCTGCGCCCGTCGGGAGCGAACCCGCGGGCTGAGTTCGCGGGTTGGTGGCGCGGGCCGCCGTCGCCCGCGTCCAGCACTACCGTGCCGACCATGCATCACTTCGACGCGACGACCGAGGAAATGATCGAGCTGTGCTTCGACTACGCCACCGCCCGGTTGCGTATGGACCCGGTCCCGCTGGACCAGCCCCAGACGCTGGCCGAACTCGAGGCCGCGGTGGGTTCCACCATCGGGCCGAGCGGACACTCACCCGCGACCGTGATGGGTTGGTTCCAGGATGTGCTCGCGCCGGCGTGCATTTCCGCCGACAGCCCGGCGTTCCTGTCGTTCATTCCCGTCGCCCCGACCAAGGCGAGCCAGCTCTTCGACGTCGTGGTCTCGTCGTCGGCCATCTGTGCGAGCGACTGGCTGGAAGCGGCCGGCGCGGTCTACGCGGAGAACCAGGCGCTGCGCTGGATCGCCGACCTTGCCGGGCTGCCGGCCGAGGCCGGTGGGGTGTTCGTCTCCGGCGGTTCGGCGGGCAACCTCTCGGCGCTCGTCACCGCGCGATCGGCGGCGTCCGAAGCACGCGAGCGGCCCCACCGCTGGCGGGTCGCGTTGGCCGACCAGGCCCACTCGTCGCTCACCAACACGCTGCGCATCATGGACGTCGACACCCTCATCGTCCCGACGGGTCCCGACGACCGGCTCACGGGATCCGCATTGCGCGCCGCACTCGAGACCGACCCCGATGCCGACGCGGTCTTTGCCGTCGTCGCCACCGCCGGGACCACGAATAGCGGCACCGTCGACGATCTCGCCGGCGTTGCCGATGTCGCGCACGAACGCGGGGTGTGGGCGCACGTCGATGGCGCGTACGGGCTGGCGGGGCTCGCGGCTCCGAGCATCGCGGCGAAGTACTCGGGCATCGATCGAGTGGACTCCTTCGTGGTCGATCCGCACAAGTGGCTGTTCGCCCCGTTCGATTGTGCGGCACTCCTGTACCGGGACCCGGAGATCGCGCGCCACGCCCACGCGCAGATCGCGCCGTACCTGGACCCCATCCGAGCGACCGAAGTGTGGAACCCGGCCGACTACGCGTATCACCTCACCCGACGGGCCCGAGGGCTGCCGTTCTGGTTTTCGCTGGCCGTCCACGGCACCGACGCGTACCGCGACGCGGTCGAGGAGACGCTCGCGATCACCCGCGACGCGGCGGCACGGATCGCGGCGGCGCCGCACCTGGAGCTGGTGCGCGATCCCGAACTGACCGTGGTCTTGTGGCGGCGACTCGGCTGGGCCGCGAAGCAGTACCACGAATGGTCTCACCAGATGCTGCGAGACCAGCGGGCGTTCGTGATGCCGACGACGTTCCACGGTGAGACCGTGCTGCGCGCGGTCTACCTCCACCCCGACTGCCCACCCGCCATCACCGACGACATCGTCGAGTCGCTGCGGTAACGAAGAACGCTCAGCACGCGCCCCACAGGCCGCGGTGCGCACGCTTGGCGGCAAGTTCTTCTTCCAACATCACGCGCGAATGCACGCCGTTCGGTGGGATCACGAGCAACCGGGCGTAGCCCTTCCGGAGCAACACGTCGTTGAAGCGGCGACCG
>JAENVU010000093.1 GCA_016650415.1 Acidimicrobiia bacterium | reverse complement strand
TCGGCCGCGAGCAGCTCGTCGATCAGGCCGGGCCGGACGCGTTTGCGTTCGATACCGGCGCGGTAGTCGGGCTCGTCCCGGAGTCGTTTCAGGTCGATCATGTCGCTCGCTCAGTCGTCACGGACTTGGTCGCGGAGCTGCGCCAGCCACGCATCGGCGTGTCGCCAGGCTTTCGTCGCCGCGTGGCGCCGGGCGGGGCCATCGAGCCCCGCCACCGGATAGGACCCGAGGAACTTCACGTTCGCCACCTTCGCCGCCAACGTGCGGAGACAATCGGCGACGAGTTCGTCGGCAATATGGCCTTCGATGTCGATGACGAAGCAGTAGTCACCCAGGCTCTGCTTGGTCGGGCGGGACTCGAGCTTCGTGAGGTTGATGCGCCGAGCCGCGAACTCGGCGAGCATCGCGAGCAACGAACCCGGCCGGTCGGCGCGTTGGAAGCACACGATGGTCGTCTTGTCGTGGCCGGTGGGCGCCGGGATTCCCCGCCCGACGACGACGAACCGGGTCTGGTTCTCAGGGTGATCCGCGATCTCGCGAGCGAGGACCTTCAGGCCGTACAGCTTCGCCGCCAGCGGATTCCCGATCGCGGCCTGGTCGGCGCGCTTGGACTTCGCGACGGTGGCAGACGCGTCGGCGGTGGAGTTCGCCGCGACGAAGACGGCATTGGGGAGCTTGGCCTTGAGGAAGCCGCGACACTGCGCCGCGGCGATGGGGAACGACAGCACCTGCTTGACGTCGGCGAGCTTGGTGCCCGGCTTCGCGAAGAGGCCCATCGAGATCGGCAGATCGATCTCCCGCTGGATGAGCAGGTCGCTCTCGAACGCGAGCGTATCGAGCGTGACCGAGACCGAGCCTTCGATCGAGTTCTCGATCGGCACGAACCCGAGGTCGTACTCGCCCGCACCTACGGCCGCCACGATGTCGGGGATCGACGCGATCGGCGTCCGGTCGGCCGCGGCGAGGTCGGGTTGAGTGAGGAGCGCTTCCTCGGCGAAGGTCCCAGAAGGTCCGAAGAAGGCGATGGGAGGCACGACCGCGCATCGTACTGGCGCCCCTCGTGCGTGCCCGACACCGTTTGAGCCCCGAACCCGCAACCTTCGGGTCAGATGCGGCGGATGTCGCGCGGGGCGCGCTTCGGCGCCCGACGGGGGGCATGGGAGCCCTCGCGGCCGAGCAGTGCAACGACCCGGGCCCGGTGCGGGCGGAAGGGTTCCAGGAGTTCGAGCATCCGTGCGTCGTCGGCCTCACGTTCGCCGACCAGATTCCAGGCGACGAAGGCCGGGAGGTGGAAGTCGCCCACGACGACGGCATCCGGATCACCGAACGCCACCAGCGCGACCGACGTCGCCGTCCACACGCCGATCCCGGGCAGTGATTGCACGCGCGCCTGGAACTCTTCCGACCCCTTCGCCGCGAGCCGCTCGATCGCGGCCGCGCGCCCGCACACCTCGCGAATGGTTTCGGCTCGGCGCCGTTCGACCCCGCACGCATGCCACGCGAAGGAGGGCAGTGCGACGAGTTCGGCCGGGCTGGGTGGGAACACCAACTCGACCGGGCCCGGCGCCGGGGTCCCGTGGGCGCGCACCAGCCGCGCGTACGAACGATGCGCCTCGATCGACGTGACCTTCTGCTCGAGGATGGTGGGAACCATCAATTCCACGGGGTTCCCCGCGGTCGTGAGTCGCAACCCTCGATACCGGCGGTGCAGAGTCGCGACTCGAGCGTCGGCCGGGGCGAACTCGGCGCGGGTGTCGTGCGCGCCGAGGAGCGCGGGGGCCTGGTCGAGGAGCACCTCGGCGCCCGGCCCGAACGCCTCGACCTCGACGCCTCCCGGCACCACCCGCAGTCGCTCGGTCCCCGGGCCCGCGGGCGTGTGGGTCGCGCGCCAACACTCGGTCGGGCTCAGCGTGATGCTCGGATCGTACGGACCGCGCCGGAGCGGCGCCAGGGTGGCCGAGAGTTCGATCGGGCCGTCGAGGGCAACGTGGCGGGTCGTGGTCACTCGACCGGTTCCGGGCTCACTGCGCGGGCGAACGTCGCGCGGAATCCCGCGGTCAGGCGCGTGCCCGGTTCGACGACCGGGTGGTCTCCGGTCACCAGTGCGTTGGTCGGCGCGGTCATCGGTTCGATACAGCAGAACCGCGCACCGAGTGGCGAATACACCTGGGCGTCGGGATACCGAGGGTCGAGATCCAGGCGGAGTCGATGATCGCCGTCGGTCAGTTCGATGCGACGCCGATCGTTCAACGCGTACAGGTCGTCGAAGCCGACGCCGTCGAGGCTGATCGGTCCGGCCGCGAGCGGTTCGGCCCGGCCGGTCGGGATGCCCGACCGATTCAGCGTGAGATGACGGGCCTTCGGCATCACGAGGCTCCACCGGCGCCGCGGCGACGGCAACTGCCAATAGGGGTGCCAGCCGAACGCCACCGGCACCGCGCACCCACCCGTGGCCGCCACGGTGGTGTCGACCGTCAACCGCCCGGGCGCAACCGCGACCGCGACCTCCAGCTCGTGGGGAAACGGGAACGATGCGAGGAGATCGCGGTCCGCACCGAAGTCGAAGCGGGCACGGACCCGGCCCCCACCCGCGGCCGCAACGGTCCACTCCGGCCGCGCGACCATCGTCCCGTGAATCGGGAGCCCGTTGGCGTCGGTGTGCAATTGCACGCCGCGCAGATTGACGTCGCGGCCCGCGGCCCGGTACGAGCGGCGGGCCAACCGGTTGGCCCATGGATACAACAGCGGCACCGCCGTCGTATGACCGGCGCGCACCGCGGCGAGGCCACCGGGGCGCGCAATCACCTCGACGCCGTCCACGATCCACGACGCAACGAGCATCCCGAGTTCGGGCACGACGATCGCAATCGTCGATCCGTCGCAGAGCTCGATCGCCGCCGTCCCGCGCCAGGTGACAACGCGGGTGGTCGGTGTCATGGGAACGCGTCTCCGAACAACACCCGCGCCACGGAATGATCCGCGGCTTTCTCGATCACGATCGATGCGTTCACCCGCGTGGGTTCGATGAAGCTCTCCAGATTCACCCGGTTCACGGTGTTCCACACGTGCCGGGCAATCTCCCGGCGGCCCACGTCATCCACGGCGGCGAAGTTCGCGTAGAACGTGCCGGGCGTCGCGACGGCGCACAGGCCGAGGAACCGCTCGGTGTACCACGCCTCGATCACCGGCTCCGCCGCGTCCACGTAGACGCTGACGTCGAGCACGTCGTGGAATCGCAGCACATTCACCCCTTCGACGATGACGACGGCCGCATCCGCCAGTTCGAAGGGATCGCCCGGAACGACGTCGTAGAGCTCGTGCGAGTACCGCGGCACCAGCACGCCATGGGAGCCGGTGTGGACCGCCGCGAGAAACGTCCGAATTGCCGACTCGTCGTAGGACTCCGGGAAACCCTTCCGCATGGTGAGGCCGCGGGCATCGAGTTCGGCGCTCGACAGCAGGAATCCGTCGGTCGTGACGACCTCGACAGCCATCGGCGCCAGCAACTCACGCAGGCGGTCGCTGACCGTGGTCTTGCCGACGCAGACGGGACCGCCCACGCCGACGAGCACGAGGCCCCCGGCCGCCGCTCGTACGAGGTCGCGGATCGTGTCGACGACCGGTTCGTACCCCGTGGTCTGCATCCGGCGGATGGTAGAGGGCCGCACAATCTCAGGGTTGATCACATCCGGAGGGGTGCCATGGGGGAGAATGTGCGCAATGCAAACGGCAACCCGCCGTGCTCAGGCGCGCCCCGACACCGATGATGCGGCGGATCTCGACGCGCCCGAAACCCCGCCGGCACCGCCGAGCCGGCTGCGGTACGTCCCCGGCCTCGACGGGCTTCGTGCCCTCAGCGTCACCGCGGTCCTGCTCTTCCACGCCGATGTCTCGTGGATGACGGGCGGTTTCCTCGGCGTCGACGTGTTCTTCGTCATCAGTGGCTACCTGATCACCTCCCTACTCCTTGCCGAGCACGGCACGAGTGGCGCGGTGCGCATCGGCCAGTTCTACCTCCGCCGCGCTCGCCGGTTGTTGCCGGCCCTGTTCCTCGTCCTCGCGACCGTGTCGCTGTTCACGATCGTCTTCCTCCCCGACGAGATTCGTAGCTTGCGCGCCGACGTCGTCGCCGCGCTCGGGTACGCCACGAACTGGTGGCAGATCGCCGAGAAGCAGTCCTACGTCGACGCGCTGAGCCGGCCGCCGCTGCTGCGCCACCTCTGGTCCCTGGCCGTGGAGGAGCAGTTCTATCTCCTGTGGCCGCTCCTGCTCGTCGGCATGATGAAGATCTGGGGCGGTCGGCGCCGGCCGATGGCGATCGCGACGGGCATCGGGATCGCGGCGTCGTTCACCACGATGCTCGTGCTCTCACTCCCGCACGACTTCCGCATCGTCGAGCCGTCCCGCGTCTACTTCGGCAGCGACACCCGCGTGTTCACGATGCTCGCCGGCGCCGCGCTGGCCATGGTGTGGTCGCCGTGGAAGTTGAACGCGCGCATCCCGGCCCGGGCGAGGTTGGCGCTCGACGCGGTCGGCGGCGCGGCACTCCTTGGTTTGATCGCGATCTTCGCGACTGCGCACTACCAATCGAACGTGCTCTTCCGCGGCGGCTTTCTCGCGGTCGCGATCCTGGCGGCCGTTGTCATCGCGGTCGCGGTCCACCCCGGGTCGCGCCTCGGCACCGTCGCGCTCGGCACCCAACCGCTGCGATGGATCGGCGAACGTTCCTACGGCATCTACCTCTGGCACTGGCCGATCTTCATGCTCACCCGGCCCGAGCAGGACACCTCGCTCACCGGCGGCGCCAACCTGGCGCTGCGGCTCGGCCTGACCCTGATCGCCGCCGAACTCTCGTACCGCTACGTCGAGGAACCGATCCGACACGGCGCGATCGGACACTGGTTCGCCGGCCTGCGCCAGGCACGCGGCGACGAGCGCACGATGATGTGGCAGCGGACGATCGGGTTGAGTGCGGTCGTCATGCTCGTGGTCGGGCTCACGAGCGTCGGCCTCGCATCGGGTCAACCGGCACGGGTCGACTACGCGCTGCGGTTCCTGACCGCGCCGGAGACGACGACCACCACCGTCACGACCGCACCCAACACACCCAGCACCCAGCCACCACCGCCACCGCAGGTGACTGCCCTCGGCGACTCCGTGATGCTCGGCGCCGCCCCCGCGCTCGAGGCCAAGATCCCCGGCATCCACGTCGACGCGGAGAAGAGTCGGCAGATGGGCAACGCGATCGACATCATCCGGGCCCAGAAGGCCGCGGGCACATTGAGTCCCGTCGTGGTCATCCACCTCGGCACCAACGGCACCATCGTCGACGGGCACATGGAGGCACTGCTGTCTCTGCTCGCCGACCGCCAACGGGTGGTGTTCGTCAACCTCAAGGTGCCGCGATCGTGGGAACAGGCCGACAACGACGAGATCCAGAAGTACGTCCCTCGTTTCGGCAACGCCGTCCTCATCAACTGGAACGGTGAGGGCTCGATCCATCCCGAGTTCTTCGCGCCCGACGGGTTCCACCTCAATACCGACGGCGCGATCCGGTACGCGGACCTCATCGCCGCACAGATCAACCCCTGACCCGAAACGGCACCGTTCATGAGCGTGTTGATCCATCCCGTCAATGACCTCGCGTCGCTCCTCGAGTTGGAGCGGGTCAAGCCCGACGCGTTCCTGGCCGCGGGACCCAACCTCGGTTGGGGTCGGATCTACGGCGGCCAGGTCGTCGCCCAAGCCCTGCGCGCCGCGGGCCTGACCGTTGACGCCCCCCACAACGTGCACTCGTTGCACGCGTACTTCGTCCGCGCCGGCGACGAGCGCGAGCCCGTCCTCTTCGAAGTCGATCGGGTGCGCGACGGTCGGTCGTTCACGACCCGGCAAGTCGTCGCGTACCAAGCCGGCGGCGCGATCCTCAACCTGATCGCGAGTTTCCAAGCCGACGAGGACGGCGAAGATGCGCAGGCGATCCGGCCACCGGAGGGCATCGGCGTCCCCGACGATTTCGTCGACGCGCCCACCGACCTGTTCTTCCAGCATCGGATCATCCGCGGCCAGAAGGATCCGATTCCCGAGCAGTTCACCTGGCTGCGCGTGAACGAAGACCTCGGCACCGACCCGATGGTGCATGCGTGCGCGCTCGCGTACATGTCCGACGAAGACCTCCTCGGCGTGGCCGCGCTCCCCCACAGCCACGGCGGCGACTGGGACACGCTCATGTGCGCGAGCCTCGATCACGCGGTCTGGTTCCACCGACCGGTGCAGGCGACCGATTGGTTGTTGTTCGCGATCTCCGGTGCCGGCGTCGCCAACGCGCGGGGCATGGCCGTGGCGCGGGTGTTCGACCAGGGCGGTGCGCACGTGGCGACGATCGCCCAGGAGGGCCTCGTCCGGGTCAGACGCTGATCGCGACGGCCGCTCAGGCGCGGGGCGGGTACCGCTCGGCGAGTTCCGCGATGCGTTCGAGACAACCGGTTGCGCACTCCGAGATGACCTCGGCGACGGGTCGGACGGTGTCGATCCGCCCCGCGACCTGACCGCACAACGCGAGGGCCGCTTCCATGTCGCCGCCGAAGTACAGGTCGTGGTGGTGCATCATCTCGGCCATCGCGTTGCGCTCGGTGTCGAACTCGAGCGCCGTGGTCTTCTCCGTGCGCAAGGCCCGGAGTGCGGGGCTCGTGTGCTGGTTCAGGAACACGGTGTCGGTCTCGGCCGCGTCCAGGATGGCCTGCTTCCAGTTGCCGTGGATCGGCGACTCGGCGGCGGCGACCATCTGGGTGCCGAGCTGGATCCCCTCGGCGCCGAGCGCCAATGCCGCGGCCATCGTCGGGCCGTCCATGAACCCGCCCGCGGCGATGACGGGGACGTCGACCTTCGACACCACGAGCGGCAGGAGCACCATCGATGCGACCGGGCGCGGGTTCTTGAACCCGCCGCCTTCGCCGCCTTCGACGATCAGCCCGTCGACGCCGGCGTCCACCGCCTTCAGGGCGGCGCGCAGCGTGGGGACCACGTGGAACACCGTGAGCCCCGCGGCCTTGAGCGGCTCGGTGTAGCGCGTCGGGCTTCCTGCCGAGGTGGTGACGAACCTGACTCCTTCGTTCACGACGAAGTCCACAATCGAGTCATCCCGGACAAATGCCTGCGCGATGTTCACCCCGAACGGTCGGTCGGTGAGGTCGCGCATCCGCCGGATCTCGTCACGGACGATGTCGAGTTCGCCCGACGATGTCTCGATGATCCCCATCGCCCCGGCATTCGAGACCGCCGACGCGAGTTGGGAGCGGGCAATCCATCCCATCGGCGCCTGCACGATCGGGATGTCGACGCCGAGGAGTTCGGTCACCCGGTTGGCAAACATGATCGAACTCCAGGGTTCGCCCATCCACCGGCAGGTGGTGGCGTGCCGGGTGGGCGAGGGGGGACTTGAACCCCCACATCCTTTCGGACACAGGCACCTGAAGCCTGCGCGTCTGCCAATTCCGCCACTCGCCCGAGTGGAGGGCGCAGGTTAGCAACACCGGTGTTCGGTCTCTCCCAACGTTGGCGAACGCCGCGGTTTCGCGAGGCCGGGGCCGTACACTCGACCGCATGGGAGTCCAGGGTTTCGAGCGGCGCATCGAGCGCATGGTGGAGGGCGCCTTCGGCAAAGCCTTTCGCAGTGGGCTCCAGCCGGTCGAGGTCGCCCGCCGGCTCCTGCGCGAGATGGACGCGAACCGCACCCTCGGAGTGCGCGGGACCGTGGTTCCCAACGATTTCACGGTCGTCCTCTGCACCGAAGACGCCCTCCGGTTCGACGACTACGCCGATGTCCTCGAAACCGAGCTCGAAACCGAGGCCCGCGACCACGCCCGCAACGAGAACTACCACTTCATCGGCCCCGTCAAGGTCCGCCTCGTCGAGGACCCGGCGCTGCGGAAGGGAGATCTCGAGATCGAGGCCATCCGCAAGGAGGGCGACGGCGGCCGCCTCGGTGCGCTCGTTCTGACCGACGGGCAACGCCTGCCCTTGAGCGACGCCATCTTTTCGATGGGCCGGCTCCCCGAGTGCGACCTCAAGATCGACGATGCACTCGCGTCCCGGCGGCACTGCGAGATCCGACCCGAGCCCGACGGCTATCGGCTCGTCGACCTCGGTTCCCTCAATGGCACGACCGTCAACGGCGCCAAGATCAAGGACCAGATGTTGGTCGACGGCGACCTGATCGGCGTGGCCGCAGTGGCGATCCGATTCGAAGCGTCGTAGCAGCGGGAGTCACGCGTGCCCGAAGGTGTCCTCACCGTCCTGAAGTTCTGCTTCCTCGCGCTCGTCTACCTGTTCCTCTGGCGCATCGTTCGCACCGTTGCCGCCGAGCTTCGGCCGTCCAAGACCCTGGTGCCGGTCGCCGCCATGGCTGCCGACGCGCCCGCCCCCGCACCCGACAGTCGCCGCGGCCGGCGCTGGGAAATGGTGATCGTCGCACCACCGGCCCGCGCCGGTGAGACCTTCAGCCTCGGCGAAGAACTCACCGTCGGTCGCGCGCCGGGTTGTGCAGTCGTGCTCGCCGACGACACCTTCGTAAGTCAGGTCCACGCGCGCCTCTTTGCCCGCGGCAACGACCCCTACGTCGAGGACCTGGGTTCGACCAACGGCACGACCCTCAACGGTGACCCGCTGCTCGAACCCACCCGCTTGCGTCGGGGCGATCGGGTGCAGTTCGGTGAAACGGTCATGGAGTTGGTGCGATGAGAATCGTCTCGGGAGCATCCACCGACAAAGGGCAGGTCCGCGACGGAAACGAGGACTCCTACCTCGTCGATCGACGCCTCCGTCTGTTCGCGATTGCCGACGGGATGGGAGGCCACCGGGCCGGTGAGGTCGCGAGCGCGACCGCGCTCGAGGGACTCCAGGTTGCGGTCGACGAAGGCGTCCCCGTCGCCGATGCCGTCGGCCGGGCCAACACCGCGGTCTGGGACAAGGCGTCGGGCGACACGAGCCTCGCCGGAATGGGCACCACCCTGACCGCCGCGTGGTTCGACGGCACCGTGCTCACCCTCGCCCATGTGGGCGACTCCCGCGCGTACCTCTGGCGCGACGGCACGCTCTCGCGCATCACCGTCGACCACAGCCTGGTCGAAGAGCTCATACGCGACGGCAAGCTGACCGAGGAGCAAGCCGCAGTCCATCCCCAACGCTCGATCATCACCCGCGCGCTCGGCATCGACTCGACGGTCGAAGTCGACGTCTACTCCCTGCCCCTCCAAGACGCCGACCGCGTGATGCTCTGTTCGGACGGCCTCACCTCGATGGTGCGCTCGAGCGGCATCGCCGAACTCCTCGAGCAGGAAGCCGATCCGACCGCCGCGGCCAACGCGTTGGTCGACGCCGCCAACGCGGCGGGCGGCGACGACAACATCACGGTCGTCGTGCTCGACGCGCAGTCCGACGGCGTCGATCCGCTCCCGAGCTCGGTGGCGGCATCGATCACCGCCGCGACGACCACCGCGACGACCGTCGTGCACCCGACGAGCACCGACGACGGCGAGTCGCCTCAGGTCGTCGACCCGGCACCGGTGACGATGACCACGACGACAACCAGCATGGATGCCGCGGCGGCCAACGAGCCGAGCGCGTCCGAGGCTGCGCCCGACCTTCCCCGCGACACCGCCAAGTACCGAGACCCGAAGCGCCGCCGCGGCCGCGGCGTCGGCCGCGGGGTCTGGCGGTTCCTCCTGTTCGCAGTCCCGATTCTGCTGATCGTCGGCATCGGCATCGGCACCATCGGGTGGTACGCGAAGAACTCGTACTTCGTCGCGTTCGACCGGGGTGTCGTGGTCATCGAACGAGGCCGCCCCGGCGGGCTGCTGTTCTGGGATCCCGAGGTGATCCAGCGCACGTCGCTGACCCGCGACGAGCTCACCCCGCTCTTCGAACTGGGCGTGAAGAACAAGAAGGAGTTCTCGACGAGGGAAGGGGCGGTGAACTTCGTCCGCCGCGCCCGGACGAACGCGAAGACCACCCCGACCACGACCACGACGACCGCCCCGGTCGCCGGCTCCACAGCGACCACGGCGCCGGCGACCAGCCCGGTGTCGTGACCCCCGCGATGTCTCCGCTCGCGCGATTCCGGCGGACACGGGAGCTCAGTCTCGGCGCACTTGCTGTCCTCGTCGCCGCGGGCGGCTACGTGCTGCTCGCGCTCTCGGACGCGCCCTCGGTCCCGCCCCGCTTCTGGGGATTTCTCGCCGCGATCATCGGCCTCTTCGCCAGCGCGCACGTCGCGGTGCGCCGCTTCGCGCCCAAGGCCGACGCGACGCTGCTCCCGATCGCAGCGATGCTGCTCGGGATCGGGTTCATCACGATCTCGCGGCTCGACCTCGACGCGACCAAGGCCGAGCCGGCGGTCGGACCCGCGCAGTCGGTGTGGATCGCGGTCGGCATCGCGATGTTCGTGCTCACGCTGTTCGTCGTGCGGAACGTCCGCACCCTCGCTCGATACCGATACACGTTCCTGCTGTTGGGGGTCGGCGCCTTGATGCTGCCGTTGATCCCCGGCCTCGGTGCCGAGATCAACGGCGCCCGGCTGTGGATCCGCCTCGGAGGTCTGACGTTCCAACCCGGCGAACTCGCCAAGGTGCTCCTCGTCATCTTCTTCGCCGCGTACCTCGTCGAGAAGCGGGAGCTGCTGAGTTCGGGGAGCCGCCGCCTCGGGCGGCTCTACCTCCCCGATCCGAAGCACCTGGGTCCGCTCCTGCTCCCCTGGGGCGTCTCGATCCTGATCATGGTCCAACAGAAGGACCTCGGATCCTCGCTGTTGTTCTTCGCAGTGTTCGTCGCGATGCTCTACATCGCGACGCTGCGGAGCGCGTATCTCCTGGCGGGCGGTGCGCTCTTCGTCGGCGCGGTCGCGATCGCGTATCAGGCCTTCGGTCACGTCCAGCAGCGGGTGAGCGTCTGGATCAACCCATGGGCCGACGCCCGCGGCGATGGCTACCAACTCACGCAGAGTCTGTTCGCGTTCGGCAGTGGCGGATTCGCCGGGCGAGGTATCGGTCTCGGCAACCCCGACATCATTCCCGTGCACTCGACCGACTTCATCTTCGCCGCCATCGGTGAGGAGCTGGGCCTGCTCGGCACCGTCGCGGTCCTCGGGTGCTTCCTGCTCCTCGTGGGGAGCGCGTATCGAATCGCGATTCAGGCCACCCGCCCGTTCTCACAACTCTTCGCCGCCGGACTCGCGACGATCCTCGGCATCCAGGCCTTCGTCATTGTCGGCGGCGTGACGCGCGTCATCCCGCTCACCGGAGTGACGCTGCCGTTCGTGTCGTACGGCGGGTCGTCACTGATCGCGAACTTCATCATCTTGGCGTTGCTGCTGCGCATCTCCCACGAGAGTGCCGTCGATGCCGAGGCGGAAGCCGAGGGTCTGGCCCGACTGGCCGAAATCGAATCGGCCCACGCATGAACGTCGGTATCCGGCGCGTCGGCCTCGCGGTGACCGCGCTCCTGTTGTTGCTGGTCGGCCAGTTGACCTACCTCCAGGTGGTCGACGCGAAGACGCTCTCCCATCACGAGGGCAACGGCCGCGATCGGCTCAAGGATCTCCGTTCACCGCGCGGCACGATCGTCAGCGCCGACAACCAGATCCTCGCGATCTCGAAGCCGAGCGGCGACGAGTACCACCTCCAGCGCGACTACCCACTGGGTGCGCTGACGTCGGCGGTCGTCGGTTACCAATCGATCGTCGTCGGATCGACCGGGCTGGAATCCACCTACTCCGCGGTGCTCTCGGGCCGCGACCAAACCGGTCACAGCCTGCGCGATCGCACGATCGACTTCTTCCGCGGGACCACGACGGTCGGCAATCTCACCACCAGCCTGCGCGTCGACGCCCAGCTGGTGGCGAAGAACGCACTGGCCGATCAGAAGGGCTCGGTCGTCGTCCTCGATCCCACGACCGGCGAGATCATCGTCATGTACTCGAACCCGTCGTTCGACCCGCAACCGCTCGCCGGCCACACCGCCGCGAAGGTCCAGGCCGCCTTCGACTTCCTCAACAACGATCCGGCCAAGCCGTCGCTCGCCCGCGCGTACCGGGAGATCTATCCGCCCGGTTCGACCTTCAAGGTTGTGACCACGACCGCCGCGCTCGACGCGTTCCCCGACACCGTCAACCGCGTGTTTCCCTCACGCAGCTCCCTGCCCATCCCGCTGTCGGACCGACCGATCGGCAACTTCGGGGGCCGCACGTGCGGCGGCGATCTCGAAACCGTGTTCACCAACTCCTGCAACACCGCGTTCGCCCAGCTCGGCCTCGACCTCGGAAACCTGTTCCCACCGGCGATGCAGAAGTTCGGGATCTACGAACGGCCGCCGCTCGACATCGCGCCGGGCGCGGTCGCGAGCGCCGGGCCGACCGCCGACAGCTTCGACCAGAACAAGCCGCGGTTCGCGCTGGCGGGGATCGGCCAGGGCGACGTGTTCACGACGCCGCTGCAAATGGCGCTCGTGGCCGGCGGGATCGCCAATGGCGGCGTGATCATGCGTCCGCACGCGGGGAAGGAGATCCTCGACGACGAGGGCAAGCTGCTCACGAGGATCAAGCCCACGGAATGGCAGCGAGCGACCACTCCCGAAACCGCCGCGCAGCTGACCGACCTCATGACCAAGGTCGTCGACCGGGGCACCGGCACCGCGGCGCGCATTCCCGGAATCTCGGTTGCCGGGAAGACCGGAACTGCCCAGACGGTGGAGGGCGCGGCGCCCCATGCGTGGTTCGTGGCATTTGCTCCGGCCGAGGCGCCCCGGTACGCGATCGCCGTCCTGGTCGAGAACGGCGGGAGTCAGGGGGGCGACGCGACCGGCGGACACCTCGCCGCTCCGATCGCCAAGCAGGTCCTCCAGTTCCTCCTCGGCGCGTGAGCCGAACGCGGTTCCCCTACCCCTATATCGACAAGGCCCCAACTAGCGTGACGACACCGAATGGCTGATCCAACGACCTACGCAGACCGATACGAGATCGTTCGCGAAATTGCGCGCGGCGGCATGGCGAACGTCTACCTCGCCCGCGACACCAAGCTCGATCGCCCGGTCGCGCTGAAGGTGCTCTCGGCCGAACTCTCTCGCGATCCCGCGTTCGTCGAGCGGTTCCGGCTCGAGGCCCAGGCCGCGGCCAGCCTCAACGAACCGACGATCGTGTCGGTCTACGACTGGGGTCAGGAGCAAGAGACCTCGTTCATCGTGATGGAGTACATCGAGGGCCGCACGCTGCGCGAGGTCATCGATCACGGTGTCGTGACTTCCGACCAGGCCGCCCAGATCGGTGCCGACATCGCCAAGGCCCTCACGGCGGCGCACCGCGCCGGCGTCGTGCACCGTGACATCAAGCCCGGGAATGTGATCATCACCGAATCCGGTCAGGTGAAGGTCGCCGACTTCGGGATCGCCCGCGCCAACGGTACCGGCGAGGGGCTGACCCGTACCGGTGCCGTGATGGGTACTGCCACCTACTTCTCCCCCGAACAGGCGCAAGGTCTTCCCGTCGATGCCCGATCGGACCTCTACTCCCTCGGCGTGGTGCTCTACGAGATGGTCACGGGCGTCGTCCCGTTCACGGGCGACAACGCGGTGTCGGTGGCCTACCTCCACGTCCGCGAACCGGTACGCGCGCCCTCGCAACGGCAACCGGATCTGCCGCCGGCGCTCGAGCAGATCATCCTGACGTGTCTGGCCAAGGACCCGAACGAGCGATACCAGACCAGCGACGAACTGCGCGCCGACCTGCTCCGCTTCCGCCGCGGCGCCGCCATCGTCGGGGGTCCCGCGACGGCCATGGTCGCCGTGGTCGGCGACGAGACTGCGGCGGTCGCCAAGACGTCGGTGAACCCGGCCGTGGTCGCCACCGGCGCGGGCACCGGCGGATCGAACAAGCCGCGTGGCCCGGTCATCATGGTCATCGCCTTCCTCGTCGCGTTGATCGCCGTCGTCGGATTCCTGCTCGTCCAGGTGTTCCGCGACAACGGCAACTCGGGCAAGACCGTCGCGGTGAAGAACGTCGTCTCCCTGACCGAGGCCAAGGCCCGTCGCACCCTGGAGGCCCAGGGGTTCAAGGTCACCGTTCGTCGCGAACCGAACCAGAAACCGATCGGCACGGTGTTCGACCAGGACCCGAGTGAGGGCGAGTTCCGTGAAACCGGAACCACGGTGACGATCTTCGTCTCCGATGGTGCCGGCACCGTTCGCGTCCCGAAGGTCGCCGGTCAAGACCAGCTCACGGCCACGGCCCGGCTCGAGAAGCTCGGATTCGTCGTGACTCCGATCCCGGAGGAGAGCGAGACCGTCAAGGTCGGCGTCGTCATCCGCACCAACCCGAAGGCCGGAGACAAGGTCGATCCGGGGACCAACGTCGAGGTCTTCGTCTCGGCCGGTCCCAAACCCACCGCAGTCCCCGACGTCTCGGGTCTGGACCAGGTCGACGCGACCCAGCAGCTGGTCGCCCTCGGGTTCCGAGTCGCCAAGACCACCGAGTCGAGCACGTCGGTAGACGCCGGTCGGGTGATCCGAACTCAGCCCGGCGCCGGCGAGCCCGCCGCGAAGGACAGCACCGTCACGATCGTCGTCTCGTCCGGACCGAAACAGAGCGCGGTTCCGAACGTGGTGGGGATGAGCCAGAGCCAGGCGGTGAACTCGTTGAGTTCGGCCGGCTTCAAGGTCAACGTGAGCCAGGTCGTGACCACCCCGGCGAACGTCGGCAAGGTCATCACGCAGAGCCCGGATTCGGGCACCCAAGCCAACGAGGGATCCACCGTGGCGATCACGGTCGGCATCCCGACTCCCACGACGTCGTCGTCGTCGAGCACCACCTCGACGACATGACTCAGAGCGCGCGCCACTAGGTCCGAGCCATCCCGTGACCCAGGTTCCCGCGCTGGAGCGTTGGTACGTCGACCACGGTCGACACGAACTTCCCTGGCGGGAAACACGCGACCCGTGGCCGATCCTCGTGAGCGAGGTAATGCTGCAGCAGACCCAGGTCGCGCGCGTCCTCGCGGTCTGGCCCGAGTTCATCGGCCGGTTTCCGTCGCCGCCGGCCATGGCCGGCGCGGGCGCGGGCGTGGTGATCACCGCCTGGGGGCGCCTCGGGTACCCCCGGCGGGCGCGCCGATTGTGGGAAAGCGCGGTGCGCATCACGACCGACGGCTGGCCCGAGGATCTCGCCGAACTGCCGGGCATCGGCCGCTACACCGCGGCTGCGATCCGCGCCCAGGCGGACGACTCGGACATCCCGGCCATCGAAGTGAACATCCGACGGGTCGTGCAGCGCGTCACCGGCACCGTTCTGGGAGAACGAGCGGCGGAAGCGGCCAGTGTCCGCGTGGGTCGTGGCCTGCACGGGCGCGATCGGCTCCTGGCCTTGATGGACCTCGGCGCGTTGGTGTGTACCCCGCGCACGCCGACGTGCCGCGCGTGTCCGCTCCGGCGGCGATGCGCCACGCGCGGTCCGTTGGCCGACGAAGTCCGTCACCGCCAGGCCGCGTTTGCCGGCTCGTTCCGGCAACGACGCGGCGAGGTCATGAGCGCCCTGCGTGACCACCCCACGGTCCCCGTCGCCGACCTCGACGCCGAAGCCCTCGATTCGCTGGTGCGGGACGGTCTCGCCGTCGTCACCGGCGCCCGGGCCCGGCTCCCGTAGCTAGGGAACGAGGGCGAGGAAGTTGCGGATGATGTCGTGGCCGCCCACGGTGAGCACCGCCTCGGGGTGGAACTGCACCCCATGGATCGGGAACTCACGGTGGCGGAGACCCATCACGATGCCGTCGGCGGTCCGCGCGGTCACTTCGAGCTGATCGGGGATCGAATCCGCGGCCACGACCAGCGAGTGATACCGCGTCGCCGTGAACGGGTTCGGGAGCCCGGCAAAGACTCCCTCGCCACCATGCGACACCTCCGACGTCTTGCCGTGCATGACCCGCTCGGCCCGGACGACATCGCCGCCGTAGCGCTGGCCGATGCACTGATGCCCCAGGCAGACGCCGAGCACGGGGATACCGGCTTCCCCGAACGCGCCGATCGCGTCGAGCGACACCCCGGCATCGTCGGGCCGGCCCGGGCCGGGTGACACCAGGACTGCGTCCGGCGCCAGAGCGGTCAGTTCGTCGAGGCCGAGGTCGTCGTGACGGTGCACGATCGGCTCCGCGCCGAGCTCACCCAGGTACTGGACGAGGTTGTAGACGAAGGAGTCGTAGTTGTCGATCACGAGGACCCGGGCGCCCATCGGGCCGACGGTATCGGAATCCGTCCGTCGAACTCGGCTTGATTGTGGAGATCAGTGACCCGCGCTGCGCTGCGAGCGGTCTTCGCTCCCGACGAAGTCCATCGCCACCGAGCCGTGCAACGAGTACAGATCGAAGTCGCTGGGCAGTTCCTGGGTGCGGACGAACTCGTCGAAGCTCATGTCCGGGTCCTGCCAGAGCCGGTAGTAGTACCAGGAGACGACCTTGTCCCACGGGTCCCGCTCGAAGCAGAACTTGAAGTACGTCCGCCACGCCTTCGCACCGATGCGTTCTTGGATTCGCGCCGCCGGGATGTGGTTGTAGAAGGTGCGGCGCCGCTTCAAGTCGCTCAGCGCGGGCTTCACCTGGCGTTGGTGCAGGATCTGGGGCACCGGATTGAACCAGCCGTCGTAGTGCTGGGGAGTGTGGCCCTCGACCACCGGCTTCACCGGCGTGATGATCGCGTCCGGCCCGAGATGGCGAGCCAGGAACACTTCGATCGAGGTTCCTGCGGTCTTTCGGGTCTTCACGAAGATGAATCGATGTTCGTGCGAGACGATCAAGGCACGGGATTGTACCGGGGGTCGCTAACCTCTCCGGCGTGCCGCAGTCGAAGTCCCGGACCAAAACCAACCGGCAAGCATCCGCGTCGGCCAAACCGGCGGCCCTGCCGCCGAGTCAACTCTGGGTGCCCACGCTGATGTTCGCCCTGCTCGGCCTGGGCGTCGTGATCATCGTGACGAACTACTTCGGGATTCTCCCGGGCGGCGCCAACAACGCCTTCCTGCTCATCGGCATCGGCGAAGTCACCGCCGGCTTCATCGTCGCCACCATGCTGCGCTGAGTCCGGGAGTTACACCCGTGTCGTTCCCCACAATGTGGGGACAACCCTGTGGATAACTCGGTATCGGTGCAGGTCAGGACCCCGTGGACACCCCGACCTGGGTCATGTCCTCCCGGCAGTGGCGGGGAGCGTCGGGCGCATCGACCTCCGGGGAGGCGGTCATCGTCACTTCGGTCCCGCACACCATGCACCGGTACCGGTAGTCGACCGGCTTGAGCAACGAGACATCCGGTTCGTCGGGCGGAGGCGGCGCCATCATCGTCCGCACCACCTTCACCGCGAGCAGATAGATCGCGAGCCCGGCAACGATCGCGACGACGATGCGCACAACGTCGGACACGAGCTCAGCCCAACCGTTCGATGATCGTCGCGTTGGCCATGCCGCCACCTTCGCACATGGTCTGCAGCCCGAACCGACCGCCCGTGCGTTCCAGCTCGTTGAGCAACGTCGTCATCAGTCGCGCGCCCGAGCACCCGAGCGGGTGGCCCAGCGCGATCGCGCCACCGTTGACGTTGACCCGCGCCATATCGGGATGGTGTTCGCGCTCCCACGCGAGCACGACGGGCGCGAAGGCTTCATTGATCTCGACGAGGTCGATCTGATCGAGCGTCATGCCCGCCCGTTCCAACACCGTGTGGGTGGCGGGAATCGGGCCCGTGAGCATCATGATCGGGTCGACGCCGGCCAGCGCGAAGGTGTGAAACCGAGCGCGGGGGGTCAGCCCGAGCGCCGCGGCCTTGGCCTCGCTCATGATCAGGAGCGCCGCGGCACCATCGGTGATCTGACTCGAGTTCGCCGCCGTGACCACACCGTCGGGCTTGAATGCGGGCTTGAGCTTGGCCAGGGTCTCCATCGACGAATCGGGGCGGATGCCTTCGTCGTCGCGCAACTGGAGCGCGCCCGCGCCGGTCACGACATCGATCGGCACGATCTCCCGATCGAAGCGACCCTCGGCGCGAGCCCGGGCGGCGCGTTGGTGGGACTCGACCGAGAACCGGTCGTTGTCCTCGCGCGTGATGCCCCACTTCTCCGCGATCAACTCCGCGGAGATCCCCTGCGGGACGAGGTCGGGATACCGCTCGAGCATCTTGGGACCGAAGGGCACGCTCCCCTGGAGGAACGACGAGCCCATCGGAACCCGGCTCATGCTCTCGACGCCGGCGGCGATCACGATGTCGTACGCGCCGGCGATCACACCCTGGGCCGCGAAGTGGGCGGCTTGTTGTGACGATCCGCACTGCCGATCGATCGTGGTGCCCGGCGTGGTCTCGGGAAATCCGGCCGCGAGTGCGGCACTGCGACCGACGTTGACCGCCTGATCGCCGACTTGGGACACGCACCCCATGATCACGTCGTCCACCCGGGCCGGATCCATCCCGGTGCGTTCCATCAGGGCCTGCAGGGTGAGCGCGGCCAGATCGACGGGATGAATCCCGGCGAGCGAACCGTTCCGACGGCCGAGCGGCGTGCGGACCGCATCGACGATGACGGCGCTGGGCATCGGGGCTCCTGACACAGAAAAGACGAGGCGTTCCAGTGTAGGCAGCGGCTTCTGAGTACTGTCCACGGCCGTGCGTGACATGGACAAGGCCCTCGGTGATGGCGGCATGCCGCTGCTCGGACAGCTCGGCGTCGATTTTCAGCGATACGGCGAAGGTTGGGTCGAAGCCGCATGGACGCCGACCGAATCGGCGTGCAACCCCGTCGGTGGCGTACACGGCGGCGTGTATGCCGTGGTGCACGACGCGGCGATGAACTTCGCGACCAACAGTGCCCTCGATCGGGGCGAGAGCGGCGCCACGATTTCCATCACCTACTCCACCATGCGCGGCGCCAAAGCGGGCGACGCACTGCAGGTCCGCGGCGAGGTCGTGCGCCTCGCGCGTCAGATCGCCTACCTCGAGACCACCGTCACCAACGCCGACGGCGACCCCGTCTCCAAGGCATCGGGCACGTTCATCTTGCGTCGACGCGATTCGGCGGCAGCATCTTGAGCGCAGGTATCGCAGTCGACCACTCGGTCTGACTCGGGTGCGCATCCCCGCCCCGACCCGTCGGCCGGTCCTCGGTCGCGTGCGGTACGGCTGGATACTCGAGGCCGTCATCGGAATCGTCCTGTACCTGCTCTACGACGAGTTGCGATCTGCGGTCTCCGGTTCGGCCCGGGCCGCCCTGCACCACGGGTTCGACGTCGTGCGCTGGGAACGCGCCGTCGGGCTGTACCAGGAATACCGCGTGCAACAGGCTTTCCTCGACGCGCCGGTGGTGCTGTCGCTCGCGAACATCTACTACGGGACCGTCCACTTCATCATGCCGGTCGTGGCCCTGGTCATGCTGTGGCGCCGCGCGCCCGAGCGCTACCTGCGGTGGCGCAACACCCTGCTCGTCATGCTCACCATCGCCCTCGTGATGTTCTGGCTCTATCCGCTGAACCCACCACGCTTGATGCCCGCGAGATACGGGTTCGTCGACACCGCGGCCGAATACTTCAACTTCGGACCCCAGCAACGCATCGTCGTCGTGCACGGCATTCCGACGGCCGCATCGCGGGCGGCGTTCGGCAACCTCTTCGCCGCGATGCCGTCACTCCACGTCGGGTGGTCCACCTGGTCCGCGCTCGCACTCCTCCCGGTGGTGCGCCGGCGGTGGGTCCGGGTGCTGATCGTCGTCGATCCCGTCCTCACCGTCTTCGCGATCGTCGTCACCGGGAACCACTGGATCCTCGATGCGGTCGGCGGCTGGATCGTCCTCTTCGTCTCATGGCTGATCGTCGTCGGGCTCGCATCGACCCGGGACCGTCTCCGCCCGGCTCCCCGCGTCACACCTGGGTGAAGTCCGCGACGCGACCGCGCCGGGCAATCCGGCCGTCCACCAACTCGATGATCGACGTGTCGGGCGAGGGTGCGTCGCCGACGTCGTGGGTCACGAGCACCGTCACGCATCCGATCGCGGTGGCCCGGGCGAACGCCACCGCGCGCACCATCGGGCGCGCCATCGCGTCGATCGCGGTGAACGGTTCGTCGAGCAGCAGCACCTTCGGCCGGGTGACGAACGTTCTCGCGAGTGCCACCCGCTGCGCTTGGCCTCCGGACAGGTCGCCGGGCCGACGATGGGCGCAGTCGCCCACCCCGAACGCATCCAACTCCGACCGCGCCCGGGCGCGGGACTCCGCGGCCGACGATCCGCCGGCGCGCAGGCCGAAGGCGACGTTGTCGAGCGCCGAGAGATGCGGGAACAGACGCTGGTCCTGAAAGACGTACCCGACCGATCTCGCCTCCGGGATCACGGCGATCCGACCGCCGTCGTCGAGCACGACGCCATCGGCGGCAATCGTTCCCTCATCGATCGGGAGCAGACCGGCGATCGTGCGCAGCAGGGTCGTCTTCCCGGCGCCGTTCGCGCCGACGACCACGAGGGTCTCCGCCGACGCCACCGTGAGTTCGACGTCGAGCCGGAACCCACCCTGTTGCACCTGCACCGTCGCGGCCAGGCTCATCGGACCAACCACCGGCCGCGCAGTGCGGTGAGCACCGCGACCGAGACCGCGACCAGCACGAGGCTCAGGGCGATCGCGACCTCCGGATCGGATTGCAGGAAGAGGTAGACCGCCAGCGGCACGGTGCGAGTTCGGCCTTGGATGTTGCCGGCGAAGGTGATCGTCGCCCCGAACTCGCCGAGCGCGCGCGCCCAGGCCAAGGCCACCCCCGCCGCGATCGCGGGACCGGCGACCGGCAACGTCACGCGCCGGATCACCTCCCGCCGGGACGCGCCGAGCGTGGCGGCGGCATCTTCGAGGTCTCGGTCCAGGCCCCGAAATGCCGCTTCGACGGTGATGACGAGGAACGGCAATGCGACGAAGGACTCGGCCAGGATCACTCCCGCGGTCGAGAACGTGAGATGGATCCCGAACCATTGGTCGAGCCGAGCGCCGACGAACCCCGTCCGGCCGAACGCGTACAGGAGACCCACCCCGCCGACGACGGGCGGGAGCACCATCGGCAACATCGTGAGCGCCCGCACCGCCGATCGGCCGGGGAACTCGAAGCGAGCGAGCACCCAGGCGAGCGGCACGCCCACGACGAAGGCCAACGTCGCCGCGGCGAGCGAGCACACGAGCGAGAGCCGGAGGGCGGCCGCGGCCTCGGTCGTGGTGAGATCGTGCCAGAGCCGAGACCACGCCACCTGACTCAGCAGCCCGATGAGCGGCAGGATGATGAACGCGAACCCGATCGCCGCCACGCCCGTCGCGACGCGGGATCGGCGCCGAACCGGTCGACTCATCGGGCCGGAAGGAAACCGAAGCGCCGCAGGACGGCCTGGCCGCGGGGCGACTGCACGGCCTCCACGAACGCGGTCGCGAGCTTCCGGTGCGGGGTTCCCGCCACGACGGCAATGGGGTAGGTCGCGATGACGTTGTCGACCTTCGGGATCGGGACGCGCGCGAGGGCGGTCTTCGCGGCGACGGCGTCGGAGAGGTACACGATGCCGGCATCGGCGTCTCCGTTGGCGACCGCGCCGACCGTGGTCGCGGCATCGGGTTCGCGCGTCACCGAGCCCTCGTCGAGTTCGACACCCGCCCGGTCGAGCGCCTGCGCCGCATACGTTCCG
>JAENVU010000092.1 GCA_016650415.1 Acidimicrobiia bacterium | reverse complement strand
GCGCCCTCGTGCACTTCACCGATCTTGTAGGTCCGGCCGGTGTAGTAGAGGATCCGCTCGGTCGTGGTGGTCTTGCCCGCGTCGATGTGAGCCATGATCCCGATATTCCGGGTCTTCGCGAGCGGAAACTCCCGCTTGGCAGCTACTTCTTTGGCCATGTTCCGTTCTTCTTCCTCTACCTACGGGCGTTCGTGCTCTGCCGCCGGTGCGGACAGGTTTCGACGCCGGTGCTCGTCCATCAAGCGAGTTCGCGAGCGAAGCGAGCGCATGTCTGAGCGACTGGGCGGGTGCCGGCGTCGAAACCGAAACCCGAACCCGAACCCGAATTACCAGCGGTAGTGCGCGAACGCCTTGTTCGATTCCGCCATCTTCTGCAAGTCGTCCTTGCGCTTGATCGCCGCGCCCACTCCGTTGCTCGCGTCCATCAGCTCGGCGGCGAGACGGCCGGCCATCGTCTTCTCGCGGCGCTGGCGCGAGTAGCCCACCAACCAGCGGATGGCGAGGGTGGTCGCCCGGCGGGGCCGCACTTCGACGGGAACCTGGTAGGTGGCACCACCGACCCGGCGGGACTTCACTTCCAGCACCGGACGGACGTTCTCGACCGCACGCTTCAGCGTGGGGATCGGGTCGCCACCGGTCTTGCGCTCGATCTCTTCGAGCGCGGTGTAGACGATGCGCTCCGCGGTCGAACGCTGACCGCGCTGGAGGATCTTGTTGACGAGCTGGGTCACGACCACCGAACGGTGGACCGGGTCCGGCATCAGGTCACGGCGGGGAGCTGGTCCCTTGCGAGGCACGACTAACCCTTCTTGGCGCCGTAGCGACTACGGGCCTGCTTACGGTTGGCGACACCCGATGCGTCGAGCGCGCCGCGAATGATCTTGTAGCGGACACCGGGAAGGTCCTTCACCCGGCCGCCACGCACGAGCACGATCGAGTGCTCCTGGAGGTTGTGGCCGATGCCCGGGATGTACGCGGTGACTTCGACCCCGGTCGTCAGGCGAACCCGGGCCACCTTGCGCAGCGCCGAGTTCGGCTTCTTCGGCGTGGTCGTGAACACGCGCGTGCAGACCCCGCGACGCTGGGGCGAACCCTTCAGCGCGGGCGTCTTCGACTTGTCGGTCTTGGTCTCCCGGCCCTTTCGGACCAACTGGGCGATCGTGGGCACAGCACTCCTGGCATACTTCGTGAGACCCGCAGGTCCCGGTGATTGTCTCGCCGCAGCGAAACCACGCGCGGCCGACCGACCGCGCAGAACCAGGACAGGCTAGGCGCGCGGGTGCCCCGACTCCAAACCGGTAGGGACGACACCTCGATCTCGTCCTCGGCATGGGCAAGATAGACCCGTCGCCCTCATCGCAGGCCGAATGACCGGGAACCCCAACCCAGCTGTGTCATGCTCGCACGATGGTCGGGCAGGGGAACGCGGAACCCGTCGAGGACGAAGCGGCGGTCCGTTGGAAGGATCCGGTCCCGCTCATTGCGATCGCCCTCACGTTCATCGGATTCTGGACCCTGGCGATGCTCCGAGCGGAGCGGCTCGACGGCTCCTATGACCTTGGCTACTTCCGCCAGGCATCCTGGCTGATCACGACCGGCAAGCCGGTCTTCGTGACCATTCGAGGCTTGTACCTCCTGGGCGACCACTTCAGCCCGATCTTCTGGATTCAGGCGTTGCCGACGGCCCTCCTCCCCGACATCCCGGCGCTGCTCGCGATCCAGGCACTGTTGCTCGCGGCCGGCGCCATCCCGCTCTACCTCATCGCCCGGCGGCACGCCGGCGTCGGACCGCTCCTGACCGCGATCTTGCTCGTCGCCTATGCCGCGTACCCGGCCACCAACAACGTCAACCTCGCCGACTTCCACCCCGAGGTGGCAGCCGTCCCGGCATTGCTCCTCGCAGTACTCGCAGCGATGGAACGTCGGTGGGCGCTGTACAGCGTGAGCATCGGCATCGTCCTCGGCTGCCGAGAGGATCTGGCGATCACCGTCATCTTCCTCGGCGTGTTGCTGCTGATCGAACAGCGGCGCCGCGCCGGCCTCATCACGATCGCCGTCGGCGCGGTGTGGCTCGTCGCGGTGACCTCGGTGCTCATCCCACACTTCACCGGCGGGGCGTTCATCCAATCCGAGTTTCTTGCCCAATACGGACACGGAACCCTCAGCGCGTTCTTCGGCATGGTCCGCCACCCCACGCAGGTCTTCCACGATCTGACCACGGCCGCCAACGGTCAGTTCCTCCTCGCAGTGTTCGCGCCACTCCTGTTTCTGCCCCTCGCCGCACCGAAGTGGCTCATCCCCGCGATCCCACTGCAGTTCCTCTATTTGGTGTCGTTGCGCCCGGCGGCCCACACCATCGACGCCCAGTACACCGTCCAGCTCATCGCGTTCGTATTCGTCGCCACGGCGATGGCCCTCGGGCGCATCCCGCGATCGGCCCAGCGGCTGCCCGTCCTGGTCGTACCGCTGCTCGCGGCGTCGATCGTGGCGAACTCCCAGCTCAGCCACGGTGGGTTCACCGCCAAGCCGTGGAGCTGGCGTCACGACGACGCCATCGCCGGTTCGATTCGCCGGGCCGCCCGCAAGCTCCCGCCGCGGGCCGATGTTGCGGCATCGCCCCGGGTCTGGCAAGTGATCGCCGACCGTACCGACCTCTACAACTTCCCAGCACCGTGGATCGGATACCGCACCGAGGCCCGCAACGACCCCGTGCGTATCCGGGTGCGCAAACACGACGCGCATTGGATCCTGGTCGACACGGCCGACGCGGTGCAGTGGACGCCCGACCGGGTCGAGGCACTCACCGTGATCACGAACCGACTGCACTTCTGCACAGTGTTCTCCGAGAACGGCGTCCACCTCCTGCGCCGCACCGACACTGCCACGACCTGTCCGCGCTGACGGGCAACGGATCGTCCGGCTACGCCCTCACTGACGCGGGAAAGGCCCGGCCGAAGCCGGGCCCTCCCATCAGTTCGTTCGTACCGTTCGGCTACTCGCCGGATGCGGCCTCGCCCACCTCGGGCGCGGACTCGGGCTCGGGGTCCGGGACCGCGACCAAACCACCGGCCGGCGGTTCGAACGGGTCCGTCGCCACACTCGGCACGAGGAAGCTCGGGCTGAGCGACTCGGTCCGGGTATCCAGGCTGGCCCGCAGCCGTTCGGCAAGCTCCAAGGCATCCTCGTCGCTGGAGTAGTACTCCATCGGCTGGTAGTCCGGAGCTTCGGTGCCGACGTCGCGGTAGCGGGGCATGCCCGTACCGGCCGGGATCAGCTTGCCGATGATCACGTTCTCCTTGAGACCCTCGAGGCCGTCGTTCTTGCCTTCGATCGCGGCCTCGGTGAGGACACGGGTGGTCTCCTGGAACGACGCCGCCGACAACCAGGACTCGGTTGCGAGCGAAGCCTTGGTGATTCCCATCAGTTCGGGACGACCCTCGGCGGGACGCTTGCCCTCGGCGACCAGACGCTTGTTGACGTTCGCGAACTCGCGAGCATCCGCCTTCTGGCCGGGGAGGAACGTCGAGTCACCCGGGTCCGAGACACCGACCCGGCGCAACATCTGGCGGACGATGACCTCGACGTGCTTGTCGTGGATCGACACACCCTGTTCCCGGTAGACCTTCTGCACCTGGTCCACCAGGTACTGCTGGGTCTTGCGAATGCCCTCGATGTCGAGAATCTTCTTCGGGTCCCGCGAGCTCTTCACGTCACCGGTGAGCTGGCCACCGGCTTCGATCTCGGCCCCATCGGCGATGCCGGGCGCGAGGTGCGTGCGCATCGACACTGCGTGGATCTCTTCCTCACCGTCGTCGGCAACGACCGTGAGGGTGCGCTCGCCCTTCTCGTTCTCACCGATGCGCACGACACCGGAGGACTCGGCCAGCACGGCCGCGCCCTTCGGGGTACGAGCCTCGAAGAGTTCGACGACACGCGGCAGACCGTGGGTGATGTCCTCACCCGCGACCCCACCGGTGTGGAAGGTCCGCATGGTGAGCTGGGTTCCCGGTTCACCGATCGACTGCGCCGCGATGATGCCGATGGCCTCACCGAGATCGACGAGCTTGCCGGTCGCGAGCATCGTGCCGTAACAGAAGCTGCAGATACCGGCGCGGTACTTCTCGTCGAGGGGATCGCCGCCTTCGACGTCGACCTCCGCCGCCAGGTGCCGCGGGTACTCACACGTGAGCACCGAGCGCACCCGCACGCGGGTGACCTTCTCGTCGTTGACGAGCACGTCGAGGACGTCTTCGTCGACTTCGGTGTTGCGGGGCATCACCGAACCGTCGGCGAGGGTGACATCCTCGGAGAGCACCCGGCTGAGCAGGGACGTCTCGATGAACCGGACGTGGTCCGGGTCGTTGGTGACGTTCTCCACCCAGATACCGCGAGTGGAACCGCAGTCGTCGTCGCGCACGATGAGTTCCTGTGCCACGTCGACGAGTCGACGGGTCAGGTACCCGGAGTCCGCGGTACGGAGGGCGGTGTCGGCCAGACCCTTACGAGCACCGTGAGTCGAGATGAAGTACTCGAGGACCGACAGTCCTTCACGGAAGTTGCTCTTGATCGGGCGAGGGATGATCTCACCACGAGGGTTGGCCACCAGACCACGCATACCGGCGATCTGACGCACCTGCATGACGTTGCCTCGAGCACCCGAGCCCACCATCATCTCGATGGGGTTGAACTGCTCGGCCTTCTGCTCGGCGAGCATGGCCTCGGTCACCTGGTTGGTGGCGTCGGTCCAGATCTCGACTTCCTTCTGGCGACGCTCGTCGTCGGTGATGAT
>JAENVU010000091.1 GCA_016650415.1 Acidimicrobiia bacterium | reverse complement strand
GGGGCTCGGCTGGTACAGCAGACCGAAGTGTCCGCCGTCGATCTCGTACCACTCTTTGTCGCCTGGCAGCAGGTCGAACGCGGCACGGGACACCGCGGGATTGGCGTGGACCATCTCGTCGCCCGGCGCGACCATCGTGAGCGACGGCACCGTCACGTACGGCGCGCACAGGTAGGGGCTGTACGGCGCCGTGTTCGACGGGATGACCCGGCTCACCCGGTTCTCCCACGCACTCCCGTGTCGTCCACCGGCGTCGATGAACCATCGGAACGCCTGGATCGGCGTGAGCAACGACGGAGTCCCTGACTGGTCCGACGACACCACGGGGAGCGGCCCGGTGACGTCCTCGGGTCTCCCCGAGACGTCACCCGATGCGAAGGTCGCTCGGATCGCGTCGAAGACCTCACGGCCGGGGGCCACCGGGGGCGGTTCCGAACCGAACACCGGGCACTGCGCGACGATCACTCTCACCCGCGCGTCGCATGCCGCGACCAGGTAGACCCCGCCGGCCGAGAACGAGTCACCCCAGATGCCGATCCGGTCCGGGTCATGGTCGGTCAGGCTTGCTGCGTAGGTGAGCGCATCCCGATACCCGCGGCACTGGATCCACGGGTTGATCTCCTGGCGGGGTTCGCCATCGCTGATCCCCAGGTTCCGGTGGTCATAGAGCAGCGCCGACACCCCGGCCTCCGCGAACACCTCCGCGTACCGGTTGGCCACCATCTCGATCGTGGCCGACGTCCCGTGGGCCATGACGACGGTCGGAAACGGCGCGGTGCCGGTCACCGCCGGATACAGAAACCCCCGGAGGGCCGCGCCCTCGGACTCGAACTCGACCGCGCGGCGGCGGGATTTCCAGTCATCGATGTTCGCACCTTAGCGATCGGCTACCGGCGACGCGACGCGGCGACATCCTCTGGCCGGCGGACAGCTCCCAGGGGTTCCACCGTGCCGGTCCGTGCAAACCGTAGGGTCGGAGCGGCACGACACGCGGTACCGGCAGAGCGGGAGGGTCGATGAGTGGGCGAGGGCTCGGGCCACGGCTCGGCAAGGCCGGCGGTCTGGCGATCGTCACTGGTGCGTACGGGACGGCGGTCGGCGCGGCATGGGTGGCTGCCGAGGTCGTGGGGCCCGACCAACCGGTACTGGCGCTCGGCCTCGGATACCTGGTGTCGGCACTCGTGATCTACGGATGGTCGCTCGCGCTCGACAACGGCTCGATGTTCGACGCGTGGTGGAGCGTCCTCCCGCCGGTCGCGGCGGTGTGGCTCGCCGGCGCCGCGACGTCGGCAGTGCCGGACGGGCGCGTCGTGCTCGTGCTCGTGGTCGTCGGGGTGTGGGCGATCCGGTTGACGTCGAACTGGGCGCGGGACTGGCCGGGCCTCGACCACGAGGACTGGCGGTACCTCGACCTCTACACGAAGGGCCCGAAGCCGTTGATCTCGCTCGGCGCGGTGCATCTGTTCCCGGCGTTCGTCGTGTTCCTCGGTTCGCTGCCGATGGTTCCTGCGCTCGTGTGGGGTGACCGCCCGCTCGGAGCGTTCGACGGACTCGCGGTGGTGATCGGTCTGAGCGCTGCGGTCATCGAGTTCGTCGCCGACGAGCAGATGCGGCGGTTCGGGCGCGTCAAGACTCCCGGGGCCGTGATGGACCAGGGGCTGTGGCGCTACTCCCGACACCCCAACTACTTCGGCGAGATCCTCTTCTGGTGGTCGTTGTGGCTGTTCGCGGTCGCGTCGGACCCCGCCTGGTGGTGGACCGTGATCGGACCGGTGGCGATGGTGGTGATGTTCCTGGCCGCGTCCATCCCGATGCTCGACGAGCGCAGCCGCGCCCGACGGCCCGGATTCGGCGCATACGCCGACGGCACCTCGGCCCTTGTCCCATGGCCGACGCGCCGGAAGCCGACGAGCTGACCCCGGCCAGGTCCCGAGATGGTGACGCCCGGAGTGCGATCCTGAACTGGTGGTCATCTCGCGGTCTCGTGCGCTGACGATCGTGGCGTTCGCCGCGACGATCGTCCTCTCCGGGTGTGCGAGCTCGTCGCCGGGCCGCGCGGTGCGTACGACGACGTCGACGCGGCGCGCCACGACGAGCACTGCGTCCGTCGCGCCGCGGACGTCCTCGACGACCACCACGACCACCCTGCCGGCCGAGACCAATCGGGTGCCGGCCAACCTCGATGGTCCGATGGCGGTCGTGCGGGTGGTCGACGGGGACACGATCAAGGTGTCGACCGGCGTGACGTTGCGACTCATCGGGATGGACACCCCCGAGACCGTCGATCCGCGCAAGCCCGTGCAGTGCTTCGGGCGGGAGGCGTCACTCCATGCCCATCTGCTGCTCGACACCACGAGCGTCTCCCTCGAGTACGACCCGAGCCAGGGACGCGTGGATCGCTACGGCCGGACGCTGGCCTACGTCTGGATGTCCGACGGTCGCATGTTCAACGAGTCGATGATCGTCGACGGCTTCGCGCACGAGTACACCTACAACCTGCCCTACCGGTATCAGGCCGAGTTCATCGCCGCGGAGCGTTCGGCGCGCACTGCCGCACGGGGTTTGTGGTCGCCGGCCACCTGTGCCGGCGATACGAGTGTTCCCGCGGATCCTCCCGTACCGACGGGTCCGACCGCCTCGGGATGCGATCCCTCCTACCCCGGTGTGTGCATCCCGCCGCCGCCGCCCGATCTCGACTGTGCCGATGTTCCGTACCGGCGCTTCGCGGTGGTCGGTGCGGATCCTCACCGCTTCGACGGGGACCACGACGGAGTCGGCTGCGAAGACTGAGCGGCCGGGTAGCGTCCTGACCCGGCGCCGAGGCGCGATGGCTTGGCAGGCACCTGCATCTGCGCGCATCACACGAGAGATCACGGGGACGAGTCGATGGCAACCCAGACCGCGACGATCCTGGTCAGTGACCTCGTCGGCTCGACCGAACTGCGTTCGCAGCTGGGTGAGGAACGTGCGGAGGTCGTGCGCCGGGAGCACGACCGTTCGCTCATCGATGCGGCCGAGGCGAACGGCGGCACGGTGGTCAAGGGTCTCGGCGATGGCGTGTTGGTCATGTTCGCCGGCGCGGCCGAGGCGGTCGCCGCCGGAGTAGCCATGCAACGGGCGGTCGATCTGCACGCCCGCAACGAGCATCTCCAACTCGCGATCCGCGTGGGGATCTCCGCGGGCGACGTGACCCTCGAGGATGGCGACTGCTTCGGCACGCCGGTGGTGGAGGCGTCACGGCTGTGCGGAGCGGCCGACGGCGGGCACATCCTGGTCGCCGAGGTCGTGCGGGTCTTGGCGCGCGGTCGTGGGGGCCACGAGATGACGCCGATTGGTGAACTCGAGCTCAAGGGCCTGACCGAGGCAGTTCCCACCTTTGACGTCGCGTGGGAACCCGCGGCCGGGGCCGCGGATCTCCGGACCCGATCTCCCTATGTCGGTCGGACCAAGGAACGCGAACTGCTTGCCGGTCGAGTGAGCGCCGCGCGCGACGACGTCGGCGGCGTCGTGCTCGTCGCCGGCGAACCGGGGATCGGCAAGACCCGGCTCGTCGCCGAGGTCTGTGCGCAGTTCGACGGTCTCACGATGCTGATCGGTGGGTGTCACGACGGTGACGTGGTTCCGTACGCGCCGTTCGCCGAGGCGGTCACGGACTGGGTCCGCCGAACCCCCGCCGCGACCGCCCGAGC
>JAENVU010000090.1 GCA_016650415.1 Acidimicrobiia bacterium | reverse complement strand
GACCGCCAGTTCATCGTGGAACGGGCCACCCGCGACAGGCCCGTCATCGTGTACGGGAGCCCGATCATGAGCAGCGCGATCACCGCCATCAACGGGAACACTCGCAACGGATCCCTCGCGACCGCCCACGCGCGGTGAGCACGGCGCCGTCCCCATGCGGCGGCCCGCTCCAGCAGCTCCACGATCCGGTTCATCACACTCCCGCTCATCGACCTGTCACCGGTCGACCTGAATGCCCCACCTTGGCAGGTCCGGGGCCCGACATCGGGTCGCGTCAGCGGTTGGATCGGACGCCCCATCCAACCCCGGCCGCTTCATCGCCCGTACCCATCGAACAGGGGTTCCGGTGTAAACTGGTTGGGTTACCCCGACTTAGCGGGGACCGCTTCTGGCCCGGGCCTCGCCCCGCACCCTCTGGTCGCCTCCTCTGAGCCCATCTCGAGGAGTTCGATGTCTGCCAGTCCCACCACCCTGCCTGTCGATGCGCGCGCCCAGACCCTGGGCGCGACCGTCGCCGGCGATCCGCAGCCGTCGCGGTCGAGCACTGCGACCGCGATCGTCTATTGCGAAGCGAACTTCGGAGCGATGGACGGCAAGACGGCCAACGGCCTCGTGCGCCACTCCGAGAAGTACGAGATCTGCTCCATCATCGACAGCACGCAGGCCGGCACGGACGCGGGGGTCGCGCTCGGCGAACGGGCGAACAGAATCCCGATCCACACCAGCGTCCCCGCCGCGATCGCAGCACTGGGACAGGTCCCCGACTTCTTCATCTTCGGCATGGCGCCGTCCAGTGGTGTCCTCTCGAACGAAGAACGCGAGATCGTCCTCGACGCGATCGCGCGCGGGATGAACGTCGTCAACGGTCTCCACGAGTTCCTCAACGACGACCCCGAGTTCGCGGCGGCCGCCGCCATGCACGATGTCGAGATCCTCGATGTCCGTCGGCCGCGGGCCAAGAAGGACCTGCAGATGTTCAGCGGGCGGATCGCATCGGTCACGTGCCCGCGCATCGCGGTACTCGGGACCGACGGCGCGATCGGGAAGCGCACCACCGCGACGATCCTGGCCCAGGCACTGAACGACCAGGGCATCAAGACCGTGCTGATCGGCACCGGCCAGACCGGCCTGATTCAAGGCGCGCGCTACGGCGTCGCCCTCGACGCGATCCCGTGTCAGTTCTGCTCGGGCGAAATGGAACGGGCGATCGTCGACGCATTCGACGCGGAGCATCCCGACGTCATCATCATCGAGGGACAGGGCGCACTCAGCCACCCCGCGTACCTGACGTCGAGCTTCATCCTCCGGGGCAGCCGGCCGCAGGCGGTCATTCTCCAGCACGCACCCGCGCGGGCAGTCCTGGGTGACTTTCCGGACGTCGCGATGCCCACACCCCAGAGTGAGATCAACCTCATCGAGACCTTCGCGGACACCAAGGTCATCGGGCTCACGATCAACCATGAGAACATGTCGGACGCCGACGTGACCGGCGCGATCGACGGGTTCGAAGCCACCTTGGGGATTCCCGCCACCGACGCGTTGACCCGTTCACCGGCGCGCCTCGTCGCCATGGTCACCGACGCGTTCCCCGAGCTGCGAGAACTGCTCACGTCTCCGACACCATGAGCACTCCGAGGTTGGAGATCAACCTCGATCAGATCCGGCACAACGCGACCGTGCTCGTCGACCGGCTGGCGCGGCGTGGGATCTCGGTCACCGGCGTGACCAAGGCAACCCTCGGGTCTGCTCGCGTCGCGCGCGAGTTCATCGGCGCAGGCGTGACCGCCATCGGCGACTCGCGCATCGAGAACATCGAACGGATGCGCGCGGCCGGCGTCCACGCCGAGATCGTGCTCGTTCGCTCGCCCATGCTCAGCCAGTGCGATCGGGTCGTTGCGCACGCCGACATCAGCATGAACACCGAACTCGACGTGTTGAGCGGGCTCTCCGACGCGGCCACCCGTGCCGGTCGTGCGCATCAGGTCATCCTCATGGTCGAGCTCGGCGATCTCCGCGAAGGCATCATGCCCGGCGACCTCCTGGCCATCGCCGAACGGGCGCGGCAGTTCCCCCTGCTGACCATCGTCGGGATCGGCGCGAACCAGGCGTGCCAGAGCGGCAGCACCCCGGACGAACACGCCATGGCCGAACTGAGCGCGCTCGTCCTGACCGTCGAATCCAATCTCGGGATCGCGCTCCCGATCGTGTCGGGCGGCAACTCCGCCAACCTCACGTGGGCCTTGGGTGCAGGGGCGATCGGCCGCGTCAACAACTTGCGCCTG
>JAENVU010000089.1 GCA_016650415.1 Acidimicrobiia bacterium | reverse complement strand
CTCGCGAGCTCCTGCACGCATCCACCGATGACCTCCTCCGGGAGGCGTCCAGTCTGCGCGATGCCGGTCACGGCACCCGGATGACGTTCTCGCCCAAGGTGTTCATCCCGCTGACGATGCTGTGTCGGGATCGCTGCGGCTACTGCACGTTTGCGAAGCCACCCGCCCGGCTGGACCATCCGTACCTCGACGTCGACGCCGTGCTCGAGATCGCTCGGTCCGGTGCTGCGGCCGGGTGTCACGAGGCGCTGTTCACCCTCGGCGAAGCGCCCGAGGAGCGTTACCCCGCCGCGGCGGAATGGCTCGCCGCCCATGGCTACGGATCGACCGTCGACTACCTGGTGGCCGCCGCCGGTGCGGTGCTCACCGAGACGGGGCTGCTTCCCCACGCGAACGCGGGTGCGCTGCACGAGGTCGAGTTGGCCCGGCTCCGGGCGGTCAGCCCGTCCCAGGGGATGATGCTTGAATCGCTCGCCGACCGGCTCCACGAACCCGGTGGACCTCACCACGGGGCGCCCGACAAGACCGCGGCTCGCAGGCTGGCGACCCTCGAAGCCGCCGGAGTCGCCCGCGTTCCCTTCACCACCGGCATCCTGGTGGGCTTCGGCGAGAACGAAGCCGAGCGGATCGACGCGCTGGTCGCGATCCGTGACGCCCATCGGCGTCATGGTCACGTGCAAGAAGTGATCGTGCAGAATTTCCTTCCGAAGGCCGGCACGGCGATGCACCGGGCCGATCCGTGCGACCCCGAAGTGTTCCTGCGCGCGATCGCGATGGCCCGGGTGATCCTGGGCGAGTCCATGCACGTGCAGGCGCCGCCGAACCTGAGCGACCCCGCGGCGCTGGCCGATCTGGTCGGTGCGGGCATCGACGATTGGGGCGGGGTCTCGCCCGTCACGCCGGATCACGTGAACCCGGAACGCCCGTGGCCGGCGCTCGAGGCCTTGCGGACCGCGACCGAAGCCGCGGGCAAGACGCTGGCACCGCGACTCACGGTCTATCCGGAGTACGTGCGCGACGAAGCCGAGTGGCTGCACCCCGACGTGCGCACCGCGGTCCGTCAGGCATCCGATCTCGAAGGCCTTGCTCGTGACGACACGTGGTCGAGCGGCGGGAACACCACACCCCCGACGATTCGCATCGTCGGCGGCGTGCCCACGGCCGCGCCGCGTGGTGCGGTCGCCGAGGTACTCGACGGCGTGCTGGCCGGGCAGGAACTCGGCGAAGCCGAACTCGTCACCTTGCTCGAAGCCCGCGGGCCCGAGGTCCGAGCCGTGGCGGATGTGGCCGATCAACTCCGGCGCGACATCGTTGGTGACGTCGTCACGTTCGTACGGAACCGGAACATCAACTACACCAACATCTGCACGTTCAAGTGCAAGTTCTGTGCCTTCTCCAAGGGTCCGTTGTCGCTGAACCTGCGGGGCGACCCCTATCTGCTCGAGATCGACGAAATGCAACGACGCGTCGTCGAGGCCGTGGAATGCGGCGCGACCGAGGTCTGTCTCCAAGGCGGGATCCATCCCGACTTCGACGGCAACTACTACCTCGACGTGATCCGGTTGGTGAAGGAAGCCGCGCCCAGTCTGCACGTGCACGGCTTCACCGCGTTGGAGGTCACCGAAGGCGCGAAGCGACTCGACATGGACCTCGCCGAGTACCTGACGCTCGCGAAGGACGCCGGTCTCGCCACATTGCCGGGTACCGCGGCCGAGATCCTCGACGACGAAGTCCGGGCGATCATCTGCCCCGACAAGATCACCACCGAGGAGTGGTTGCACGCGCATCGCACCGCGCACTCGGTCGGGCTCAAGTCGAATGTGACGATCATGTTCGGCTCGGTCGAGCGCCCGGAGCACGTCGCTCGGCACCTGCTCCGGACCCGGGCGCTCCAACTCGAAACCGGTGGGTTCACCGAGTTCGTGCCGCTCCCGTTCGTGCACATGGCCACGCCGATCTACCTCACCGGGCGAGCGCGGCGAGGGCCGACCTTCCGAGAGGTGATCCTCATGCACGCGGTCGGTCGCATCGCGTACGCGGGGGCAATCGACAACATCCAGATCTCGTGGGTCAAGACCGGCATCGGTGGTGCGCAGCAGGCGCTCATGGCCGGGTGCAACGACCTCGGGGGCACGTTGATGGACGAGAACATCTCCCGCGCCGCGGGCGCGAATCACGGTCAGGAGGCCGACGACGACATGTTCCACGCCATGGTGGATCCGCTGGGCCGACCGTTGGAGCAGCGCACCACGCTCTACGGCCGGATCTCGACCGTCGGCACGCGTCTCCGCCCGCCGCCGGAGACGCTCGAACCCGCCGCGGCCGGTACTCCGGTCGAACTCGGCCTGCGTCCGGCGGTGGTGTCTTGAGTGCTCCCGGAAGTGTCGATGTCGTGGCGATCGGGAACGCGCTCGTCGACGTACTGAGTACCGAGGCCGAAGAGTTCGTCACCGCCCACGGAATGGTCAAGGGCTCGATGGATCTGATCGACACCGCCCGGGCCGAAACGCTCTACTCGGCGATGGGTCCCGGGGTGGAGATCTCGGGCGGCAGCGCCGCGAACACGATCGCGGGTGTCGCGTCGCTCGGGAGCACCTCTGCCTACATCGGCCGGGTGAGCCAGGATCAGCTGGGCACGGTGTACACGCACGATCTGCGCGCCGCCGGGGTCCGGTTCGAGACCGCGCCGGCCACCGACGGTCTGCCGACGGGTCGGTGTCTGATCATCGTCACCCCCGATGCCGAGCGGACGCTGAACACCTACCTGGGCGCGTCGTCCGAACTCACGGCGGATGACGTCGACGGCGAGTTGGTGCGGGGAGCGGCGTACACCTACCTCGAGGGATACCTGTGGGACTCCCCCGCGGCCCAGGAGGCGTACAAACTCGCCGCCGAGATCGCCCACGGCGCCGGCAAGAAGGTGGCACTGACGCTGAGCGACGGGTTCGTCGTGGATCGTCACCGCGACACGTTCTTGGAGCTCATCGAGGGATCGGTCGACGTGCTCTTCGCCAACGACGTCGAGATCCAAATGCTCTACGAAGTCGACGACTTCGATACCGCCATCGCCCGGGTGCGCAACCACTGCGAGCTCGCCGCGGTCACGCGCGGCCCCGACGGATCGGTGTTGTTGAGTGGCGACGACGTGATCACCGTGCCCGTCGAACCCATCCCGGGCGGGACGGTCGTGGACACGACGGGCGCCGGGGACCTCTACGCCGCCGGGGTGCTGCACGGATTGGTGCAGGGACGCGATCTGCGTACCTGTGGACGCCTGGGCGGGCTCGCGGCCGCGGAAGTGATCTCGCACCTCGGGGCCCGGCCGCAGGTGTCCTTGGCGGAATCCGCGGCTACGGCCGGCATCGCGTAGAGAATCCCCGTATGGATCTGCCTCGGTATCGCACCGGCAATGCCGAACTCGACGACCAGATCGCGGAGCTGGTCGATGCCGTCGGGCCCGCGCACAGCGCCGATCTGATCTTCGAGATGGTGGCGACCGCGTTGCGATTCTCACGGGACGGCGCGAACCGTGGCGATCTCAAGATTGCGAGCGCGGCGCTGAAGGAGATGCGGTACGCGTTCTCGGTGTTCGCTCCGTATCGAGCATCACGGAAAGCGTCGATCTT
>JAENVU010000088.1 GCA_016650415.1 Acidimicrobiia bacterium | reverse complement strand
TGACCGAGGCTGATCTCGTCGAAGGGCGACATGCGCGGCGACGGTAGCCTCAGCGTTGTGAGCGACACACCGGATTGGGGGCACGCAACCGAGTTCGCCGACATCGCCGGACAGGTCGCGATCGTCGGGATCGGGGAGACGTCCTACACCAAGGCGTCGGGCCGAACGGCGACCGAGATCGGCGCGGAGGCGGCCGAGCGGGCGATCGCCGACTGCGGTCTCGAACCCCACGACATCGACGGCTTGACGTACAGCGCGGCCTTCGCCGACTTCGATGTCGCCGCGTTTCACGAGCACTTCGGGACGTCGCACGACATCTGGTCGTCGCCCTGGGGCGGCGGGATGAGCTGGGCGGGCACCGCGCCCGCACTGGCGGCCGAGGCGATTGCCAACGGCGAGGCGCGGCACGTCCTCAACGTGTTCCCCGTGGCCTGGGCGACCCAGCGCGCCTCGATGACCGGTGGACCGGGGGAGGTCCACGCGAGCCAGTCGCTCAAGCAGAATCTCGAGGTCCCGTTCGGCTGGTTCCCGCAGCCCGTGTACTTCGCGACGATCATGCGCCGGCACATGATCGAGTTCGGCACGACCGAGGACCACTTCGCGGCGGTCGCGGTTGCCGCTCGGTGGAATGCGAACCAGAACCCCGACGCGGTCATGCACGGCAAGCGGTTGGATCTCGACGACTACGCCGCGTCGCCGATGCTGGCCGAGCCACTCCGCCTCTTCGACTCGTGCCTGATCTCCGACGGGGGCGCGGCGTACGTGACCACATCGTTGGATCGAGCGCGTGACATGCCGCATCCGCCGGCGATCGTGAGCGGCGTCGGCGAGGGCATCGCCCACAGCGGCCAGCACTGGAGTCAGCAAGCCGCGTTCACGAGTACCCCGCAGGTCTTCAGTGCACCGCCGGCCTTCGCGATGGCCGGGATCACCCCGCGCGACGTGAACGTGCTGGCGGTCTATGACCCCTTCACGATCGTCACGCTCATGCAGATCGAGGACATGGGGTTCTGCAAGAAGGGTGAGGCGGGTCCCTTCGTGGAAGGCGACACGCTGTGGTACTCCGCCGAGCAGGGCCTTCCGTGCAACACCCACGGCGGCTTGTTGTCCCATGCCTACGTGCTCGGGATCGCGCACGTGGTGGAACTGGTGAAGCAGATCCGGGGCACGTCGCCGGCGCCGGTCCTCGACGTGGAGGTCGCGGTGTACGGCGGATACACGGGCCAGCACGCGAGCACGTTGATCCTGACGGCGGACTGGTAGCCCGGTGGCGATCACCCGGGCGGACTTTCCGCTTCCCGACGTGACCGACGAGCTGGTGGGCGAGTACTTCGCGGCGGCCGCCCGGGGCGAGCTGCGGGTCCCACGGTGTGCGGCCTGTGATCGGTGGTGTTGGTATCCCGAAGCGGTGTGTCCATCGTGTGGCGGCCCGTTGGAGTGGGCGCTCACGGCCGGTCGCGGGACGCTGTTCTCGTGGGCCGTCGTGTGGCGGGAATTCCTCCCCGCGTTCGCGGATCTGGTGCCGTTCGTGACGGCGCTGGTCGCGTTGGAGGAGGATCCCTCGGTGCGGCTCGTCACGATGATCGTCGACATCTCACCGGACGCGCTCACCGCCGAGATGCCCCTCGAGGTGGTATTCCATCCGCTGCGGTTTCCGACGTTGCCCGACCGCGAAGTGGTGGTGCCCATGTTCCGTCCGGTGAGCGAACCCGCGTGATCTACGACGGCGTTCGGGTTTTGGACGTGACGCACGGCATCGCCGGCGCGTACGCCTCAAAGTTGTTGACCGACCTCGGCGCGTCGGTCGTGTCCCTCGACGACCTCCCCGTCGAGCGGCGGGAGTTGTTCACCTATCTCCGGACGTCGCAGTCCGTCGCCGCGGGCTCCGACTCGGACTCGGCATCGGCGATCTGGAGCGACGCCGACATCGTGCTCGGCGGACTCGGAGTGCTCGACGACTCGCGGCCCGGTCCGATGGTGCGGGTCGCGATCTCGTCGTTCGGTGCCGGTGGACCGGACTCGGGCGTCGAGCTGCCCGAGCCGGTGTTGCAGGCCCGCTGCGGTTCGCTCTCGACCCACGGCCATCTGAGTGCCGAGCCACTGACCCTCGCGGGCGACCTGGGGGAATACGTCACCGGCGCGTTCGCCGCACTCGGAGCAATGACCGCGTGGTACCGGGCGTCGAGGACCGGGGTGGCCGAGACCGTCGACGTGTCGATGCTGGAATCGATGCACCTCACGTTGTGCACTGTCCCGACTCTGATGGCGAGGTTCCCGGGCGGCCGGAAGGCCAACTTCCGGTTCGTGATGATTCCCGGGAACGAGCCGTGCGCCGACGGGAACTACGTCGGGATCACGACGGTGACGATCCCGCAGTGGCTCGCGCTCTTGAAGGCGATCGGTCGTGAAGACCTCTGCGCCGACGACGAGTTGATCGGTTTCCTCGGACGGTTCATGCGCGCCGACGAGGTGCACGAGGTCCTGCACGCGTTCACGATGCAGCACACGGCCGCGGAGGTCGTCGACATCTGCGCGGCGGCGCGGGTTCCGGCCGCGATCGTCGGCAACGGCGCGTTGCTCCCCGAGTTCGAGCAGCCGAGGGCGCGGGGCACGTTCGTGACTCAACCAGGGGAGTCGTGGATTCGGCCGCGGGCTCCGTTCCGGTTCTCGGCGGTGCCCGACCGTCCGCTGACCGCCCCAGCCTCCGCGGACTTTGTGTCTGCAGGGTGGGGGAAGACCCCACGCACAGACCAAAAGTCGCGTCGGGAGGCGGTTGGGGAGCGGCCATTCGAGGGGCTCCGGGTCGTCGATTTCACCGCCTTCTGGTCGGGTCCGTTCTCGACGGCGTGGTTGAGCTCGATGGG
>JAENVU010000087.1 GCA_016650415.1 Acidimicrobiia bacterium | reverse complement strand
GACTACGCCGACGACGTCTTCGAGGCAGTCGCCGGCGAGGCCCGGACCGACACGGCGGCCGCGATGGCCACCGCGGACAAGAACGAGCGCAACGGTCGCCTCGACGAGATCAAGGCTGCCCTGCTCGCGAACCTGGTCGGGACCGACGACGCACCGGGCACCTACGCCGGTCGGGCCAAGGAAGTGAGCGGGGCGTTCCGCTCGCTGCAGAAGCAGGTCGTGCGGGCCCGCATCGTCAACGACGGGATGCGGATCGACGGCCGGGGTACCTCGGACCTGCGTCCGCTCTCCGCCGAGGTCGGCATCATCAACACCGTCCACGGTTCCGGCCTCTTCCAGCGCGGTGAGACCCAGGTGCTGTCGGTGACCACGCTCGGAATGCTCCGCATGGAGCAGATCGTCGACACGCTCGGTCTCGAAGACCGCAAGCGCTACATGCACCACTACAACTTCACTCCGTTCTCGACGGGGGAGACCGGCCGGGTCGGTTCGCCGAAGCGCCGGGAGATCGGTCACGGCGCACTCGCCGAGCGGGCGCTGGTTCCGGTCGTGCCGAGCAAGGAAGAGTGGCCCTACACGCTGCGCGTCGTTTCCGATGTGCTCGCGTCGAACGGTTCGACGTCGATGGCGTCGGTCTGTGGTTCGACCCTGGCGCTCATGGACGCCGGTGTGCCGATCAAGGCGCCGGTTGCCGGCATCGCGATGGGTCTTGTCTTCCACGAGGGCCGTTACGTCACCCTCACCGACATTCTCGGTGCGGAAGACGCGTTCGGCGACATGGACTTCAAGGTCGCGGGTACGGCGGAGTTCGTGACCGCGCTGCAGCTCGACACGAAGATCGACGGCCTCCCGGCCGACGTGCTCGCGGCGGCGTTGCAGCAAGCGAAGGAAGCCCGCCTCAAGATCCTCGAAGTGATGCACGGTGCGATCGCCGAGCCGCGTGAAGACGTGCGCCCGACCGCGCCGAAGATCATCAGCTTCGAGATCCCGATCGACAAGATCGGTGAGGTCATCGGGCCCAAGGGCAAGGTCATCAACACCATCCAACAGGAGACCGGCGCCGACATCGCAGTGTCGGACGACGGCGTGGTCGGTACGGTGAGCGTCGGCTCGAAGGACAGCTCGCAGGTCGACGAAGCCCGTCGCCGGATCGAGCTCATCCTCGACCCGCCCACCGCCGACATCGGGGCCGAGTACAACGGCCGCGTGGTGAACATCACCAAATTCGGTGCGTTCGTCAACATCCTCCCGGGCCGTGACGGCCTGCTCCACATCTCCAAGATCGGTCGCGGCAAGCGCATCGACAAGGTGGAGGACGTGTTCAGCCTCGGCGACGAGGTGCTCGTGCGGGTCGACGACATCGACAACCAGGGCAAGCTCTCGTTGTCCCTCGCGGGCGACGCGCCCGAGGGCGACGGCGACGGTGACGGCGGCGAAGCGCGGGCCCCACGTGAGTCTCGTGACCGCGGCGACCGCGGCGACCGGGGTGACCGCGGCGACCGCGGCGACCGGGGTGACCGCGGCGACCGGGGTGACCGAGGTGGTCGTGACCGTGCGCCTCGCGAGGACCGCGGCGATGCTCCGAAGGTCGCGTCGTTCGAAGCGTCGTGGGACGAGCAGGCCAAGGCCGAGTTCGGTGACCTCGGTCCGGCCGAGGCTGCTCGCGAAGGTGGCAGCCGTGAAGGCGGCGACCGTGGCCGCGGCGGCCGTCGCGGTGGCGGAGGCCGCAGCCGCAGGTAACGCACTTCGCAGCGTTTGGCGGCTGGTGCCCTCCGGGGCGCATCACCCGCCAAACGTCGCCGAAGTTGGAGTGAGACGTTCGGCGTCGGTGCTGCACCTCGAGTGCGGGATCGGCGCCGTCGTCGCGTCGTGACCGGTTCGCCCTGATCAGGGACCGATTCGTGCCCCTCGCGGCGGAAACGTCTCCAGGCGACCACAGAGCGCGTCGATAGTGACCCTGTGAATGGCGCGGGTGGAACGTCGAAAGGGTCCTTGGACCGTCGAGTCTCGGTCGAAACCGTGCGAAACGGTCAGACGGAGATGGCATCCGACCACGCTCCGCGGCCGCAGGGCGATTCGGTGGCGATCAGCGCGGTCGGCGAAGCCCGGGTGATCACCGAGGCGATGCCCGATCTGCGATCGGTCGCCGTCGGCTTCTGGGTCGGCTCCGGTGCGGTCGACGAGTCCGATGCGCAGTTCGGCGCCAGCCACTTCCTCGAGCACCTGCTGTTCAAGGGCACCGAGGATCGCAGCGCCTCGGAGATCGCGGCCGCGGTCGAGTCCGTCGGCGGCGACATGAACGCGTTCACCACTCAGGAGTACACCGCGTTCTACGTGCGGGTACCCGACGACCACCTCACCCTGGCCCTCGACATCCTGGCCGACGTCGTGTGGCGACCCTCCTTCCGGCCCGACGAAGTCGAGTCCGAGCGGCGCGTCATTCTCGAAGAGATCGGGATGCGCGACGACACGCCCGACGACGTCGTGCACGAACTCGCGAACGCAGCCCTCTTCGACGGTCACCCGTTGGGTCGATCGGTCTTGGGCACGCGCGACTCGATCAGTGCGATGTCGCGGGATGCGATCGTCGACTATCACGCCCGGCACTACGTCCCGAGCAACGTCGTGATTGCCGCCGCCGGCAATCTGGACCATCGGACGGTCGTGGATCACCTCGGCGCCCACGTGCCGGACACTCTCGGGAACCGGCCGGCTCGACACTCGTTCGACTTGCCGGCGCCCGCACGGTCGACAGGGGAGTACCGCGCGACCGAACAAGCCCACCTCGTGGTCTCGCTGCGCTCGATCGCTCGCGACGACCCTGATCGCTACGCACTGTCGGTGGTGAATCAGGTGCTCGGTGGCGGCATGTCGTCCCGACTCTTCCAGGAGATCCGGGAACGGCGCGGGCTGGCCTACTCCGTGTACGCGTATCGCGCCGCGTACGAATCGGTCGGTTCGATTTCGGTCTACGCCGGGACCGCGCCCGAGACCGTGGGGGAAACGCTCGACGTCATCCGCGCCGAACTGACCCGCCTCGTCGGCGACGGCATTCCCGAGTCCGAACTCGCCGCGGCCAAGGGGCACCTCAAAGGGGCGACGACCCTCGCACTCGAAACGAGCTCCAGCCGGATGCACCGGCTCGGCCGGGGGCTTCTCACCTTGGGTGAGGTGCCCAACGTCGACGAGATCGTGGCCGCAGTCGAGGCTGTGACCGTCGACGACCTGCGGCGCACGATCGATCGCGTGTTCGCGACCGACGAGCACGTGCTCTCGGTCGTCGGTCCTCTCGATGTCGCCGACTTCGACGGGCCCCTCGCCACCTGAGCGGCGGTGCCGATAGGCCCCGACCCGGACGGGACTCAGGCGGACGGGACTCAGTCGGACGAGAGTTGCGAACGGTCGAACACCATGACTCGCCATTCGCCGTCGTCGTCGCCGTACGTGCCGAGCTGACGGAACCCGACACTCGCGAGTGCACCCCAGGAGCCCGAGTTGTCCTCGGCCGGGTCGGCTCCGACCTGGGTCCATTCGTGATGCTCACCGAACGCGATGTCACGGACGAAGGCGCGGATCATGGCCGACCCGACGCCTTGGCCGCGACGGTCCGGGTCGCCGATCAGGTAATCGATCCCCCCGACCTCTTCGTCCGCCCCGAGTTCGGACCACTCGATGGATTCGTCCGGCCAGTCCGCGACCGGTCCACAGGAGATCCAGCCGACGTCCTCACCATCGAGCGCGGCGATGTAGTGCTCCTGCGAATCGGGCTCACGATCGGGCGCGTAGTCCCGGACGACTCCCTCCCAGCTCACGTCGTCACCTTCCCACCACCGGACCACCGCGGGATCGTTGAGCCAGCGGTGCATCGTCGCGAGGTCGTCCTCGGCAAGCGGGCGGAACTCGAACTCCATACCGGGAGTCTTTCGCGTGAACGACCGGTCGGCGAGCGCGGGATGATCACTAGTCTCCACGGATGATTCGAGTCGGGGTCTTCGGTGGCGGTGGGCGCATGGGTGCCACGGTCTGTGAGGCGGTACTGGCCGCGCCCGATTGCGAACTCGTCGCGGCGGTCGATCCGTTCCATGCGGGTGAGACGGTGGCGGATTCCGATGTCGTAATCGCCAAGGATCCCACGGCGTTCCTCGAATCCGAGGCCGACGTCACGGTCGACTTCACGGTGGTGGATGCGGCGCGCGAGAACATTCGTTGGTGCGCCGCGCACGACATCCACACCGTGGTCGGCACGACCGGCTTCTCGGTCGATGATCTCGACGAGTACGCCGAACTCTTCACCCATTCGCAGGCGAACGCGCTCATCGCCGCCAACTTCGCGATCGGTGCGGTCCTGATGATGCGCTTTGCCGAGCTCGCGGCACCGTGGTTCGAGACTGCCGAGATCCTCGAACTGCATCACGACCGAAAGATCGACGCGCCATCCGGGACTGCGGTCGCCACCGCCCGGCGGATGGCCGCGGCGTCCCAGGAGTGGGCGGCCGATCCGACGAACACGATCGTCGCGGAAGGCGCCCGCGGCGGGATCGTCGAAGACGCCATCCATGTGCACTCGGTGCGGTTGCGGGGCGTGATCGCGAGCCAGGAAGTGATGCTCGGCACGACGGGCCAGACGCTGTCGATTCGTCACGACACCTTCGACCGGTCGTCGTTCATGCCCGGCGTGCTGCTCGGCGTGCGCCGGGTCGGGGAGTTCGACGGGTTGACGATCGGGCTCGACGCTCTCCTCGACGCGTGACGCGACGGTCGTGACGACGTCAGAACTCGCCCTCCGGGAGCGGTTGCTCGCAGCCGCCTACGAATGTGTGGCGCGCTTCGGGATCGCGAAGACGACGGTCGAAGACGTGGTGAAGGAGAGTGGTGTGTCGCGGGCGACCGTGTACCGCGCCTTCCCCGGCGGCAAGGACGAGCTGCTCCGGGCCGCGGTCGGCTGGGAGATGGACCGGTTCTTCATCCGCTTGGCGGAAGCGGTCGTCGGCGCGGATGACTTCGCCGGCATGCTCGAACGCGGCCTGCTCTTCGCCCACACCGCGGTCCACGGCCACGAGGTACTCCAGACGGTGCTCGTCACCGAGCCGGAGAAGCTGCTCCCGTTGCTCACGGTCGAGCAGGAGCGGCCGCTGCACTACATCACTGCGTTTCTCGTTCCGTATCTCGAAGTGGAACAGCAGGCCGGCCGGGTGCTGGCTGACCTCGATCTCGACGAATCGGCCGATTTCCTGGCCCGGATGATCCTCTCGCTCATCGGTTCCCACGGTGAATGGGACATGACCGACCCCGCCGCCGTCCGAATCCTCGTTCGCGACCACCTCCTCGCCGGCATCCTCACCCCCGAGGCGCTCACCGGCCGCTAGTTCGTATGACGTACGACACATTGACGGTGAGACACACATCGTCCTAATGTCTCATGGAATGTCGTCGTCTGCAGTCGCCGTGGAAGAGCGCGCCAGCCGCCCGGCCGACATCGACGCCCGGATCCTCGACGGCGCGATGGTGTGCCTGAGCCGCCACGGCGTCGTCAAGACCACCCTGGATGACATTGCTCGCGAGGCGGGATGCTCGCGGGCCACGGTCTATCGGTACTTCCCGAATCGGGCCGCGGTCGTCGAAGCGACCGTCCGACGCGACATCGACTGGGTCACCGACCTGGTTACTGCCAGCGCGGAGCATGCGACCACGCTGGAAGATGCAGTGACCGCGATGTTCGTCACCGCGGCGAAGGCGATCGTGACCCACACCGCCCTCCAGCGGGCGCTCGACCTCGAACCGGAGGTCGTACTGCCGGGCTTGTCCTTCGAGGGCGGAGACCGGATGTTCGCCGAGATCGGCGGGCGATTCGCTCCCGTGTTCGCCCGGTTCGTGCCGGCCGAGCGTGCCCCCCGAGCCGCGGAATGGAGTGCGCGCGTCCTGCTCGCGTACCTGCACCCCGACCGCGCCCCGTTCGCAATGACCGACGACGACGCGGCGCGTGCGCTCGTCCGGCGTCACGTCATCCCTGCCCTATCACCAACTCCCACCGCGTCAGCGAGGTAGCACCATGACCACGAACCAGGACATGATCGGTCGCGAGAACATCGACGACCTCGAAGCGATCCTGTCGATCACCAACAGTGACGTCGACGAGATCGTGCACACGGTCAAGGCCGAGGCCGACGCCTTGTTCACGTGGGACTACGCCCGGTCGCGCCCGGCGCTGATCAAGCTGTACGAGAAGGCGAAGACCTCGCAGTGGAATGCCGAGACCGACCTCGACTGGTCGATCGAAGTGGACCAGGCCGCGGTCGTGCTCGCCAACCAGGAGAAGATGCAGCGGCCGTTCCGGGAGGACGAGCTCAAGGGCACGGTGTTCGAGACCTGGACCGAAGACCAGTGGATTCAGCTCGGCATCGAGTCGCAGAACTGGAGCCTGAGCCAGTTCATGCACGGCGAGCAGGGTGCGTTGATCTGCACCGCGCAGATCGTCGAGACGGTGCCGTGGATCGACGCCAAGTACTACGCGGCAACCCAGGTGATGGACGAAGCGCGGCACGTGGAGGTCTTCGCGAAGTACCTCGACACCAAGTTGAGCGGGCACTACCCGATCAACGCGCACCTCGAGATGCTGCTCGACGACATCATCGCCGACAACCGCTGGGACATGACCTACCTCGG
>JAENVU010000086.1 GCA_016650415.1 Acidimicrobiia bacterium | reverse complement strand
GGGGTCCCGGTGAGTGCCATGACCTCGCCGGTCTTGTTGACGATCTCGCGGGGGTCGAGGGGCTTGCCGGTGGCGTGGGCGGGGCACACCGAGGTGCACCGCCCGCAGATGGTGCAGGCGTCGGTGTCGAACAGCTGCTTCCACGTGAAGTCCTCGATCGTGGAGGCACCGAAGGTCTCGAGTTCGGTCTCCATGAGGTTGGGCATCTCGCGCATCGCGCCCTTCGGGCGCTCGCGGTCCTTGAGGTACATGTTCATCGGGCTCGTGATCATGTGCCGCAGCATCGTGGTCGGCAGGATCACCAGGAACCCGAGGAACGCAATGACGTGGGCCGACCAGGCCCAACGGTGCGCGTCGAGCAGCGTCGAGGTCGACCAGTTGTGCACGACGTTGGAAGTGGCCCAGCCGACGAAGCTCCACTTCTCGAAGTCGGCCCCGGCGCCGAGTTCGTTACGCAGCGCGGCAATCCGGAATCCCTCGGTGATGAAACCGGTGACGCCGATCACGAGGAACGTGACGAGGATGACCAAGTGCTCCGGCTTCGTCTTGATCCGGATCCGGTAGGGCTGCTGCGCGTACCGGCGGACGAACGCCCAGACGATCCCGCCGAGGAACACGAGCCCGAAGAGGTCGGCGGTGAATGCGTAGGCCTGGTAGGTCCGACCGTGCAGAAACTTCAGCGAGTCCGGCAGTTGGTGATCGACCTCGAGGAGGATCGTGACGATGAAGAGGACCAGGAACCCGAAGTAGATCATCGAGTGCATGACGCCGGCGGCCGGGTCCCGCAGGAGAGTGCGCATCCACACGCCGCGGCGGAAGTCGCGCATGCGACGGTGGACGTTGCCCTTGTTGGTGCGCCGGTTGTCGGGCTTTCCCCGCTCGTAGTTGCGGACGCGGAGTGACGTCAGCCAGGCGGTGAGAAACAGGCCGGTGGCAACGGCGAGATAGAAGGCAACCTCGAGTGGCGCCGGGATGTTAACGAAGACCTCGCGGGCGATCGAGGACTTGTCGTGCCACCCGGTGATCTCAGGGGCGATCCCGGATGCGAGCGTCCCGACCGCGGCGAGCACGCCGATCCCGAGGACGATCTGATGGGGCTTCGGCAGAACGCGTCGAGAATTCACCGCGGCAAACTACCTTCGACCGAGCAGCTGGGCGAAACCCCGCGGGTATTGGTGCGAGCCGATGGGCTACTGCACCGAGTGGGCGTCGGCCTCACGCAAGCGACGCGCCATCCCCGTGAGGAGCTTGCGCGCAACACCGGGAACTTCGTCGATCACACCGCCGAACTCGCGCTGACCCAGCACCACGAGCTCCATGTCGGTTTCGGCGGTGACCGTCGCGTTGCGGGGTGCCTTGTCGAGGAGGGCGAGCTCACCGAATGCCGCGCCCGGGCCGAGCGTCGCGACCTTGCGACCCCGGCGGGAGACCTTGGCGGTGCCCTCCAGGATCACGAAGAACTCCGAGCCGCTCGAGCCCTCACTCACGAGGACTCGCCCGGCATCCACCTTGACGTCCTCGGCCCGACGGGCCACGAGTCCGAGCTCCTTGCGGGAGAGCGCCGAGAACAGCGGAACCTCGGCGAGGTGCCCAATGAAGACATCGTTTCGAGCCATGGCGGGAATCTAGGCGCGAAACCCACCGGCGCAACAGTGCTCCCGATTCTTTCGGGAATAGATCCACGCGCTAGAAAGTTGTCAACGTTCGACTCAAGGTTCTTGTACCCCCAACACCCAGATCTACAAACGGCATATTCGTCCCGTTTGTCCCCTGGCCCAATCCACCCCTAAGCACGTCGGAGGAATCCATGTCCAAGGCTGTCGGTATCGACCTCGGCACCACCAACTCGGTCGTTTCGACTCTCGAAGCGGGCGAGCCGGTTGTCATTCCCAATGCGGAAGGCGCCCGTACCACCCCGTCGGTCGTCGCGTTCTCGAAGACGGGCGAAGTGCTCGTCGGCGAGGTCGCGAAGCGTCAGGCGATCACCAACCCGGATCGGACGATCCGCTCGGTGAAGCGCCACATCGGCACCGACTGGTCCATCGACATCGATGGCAAGGCGTACAACACCCAGGAAATCTCGGCGCGAATTCTCCAGAAGCTCAAGCGGGATGCTGAGTCCTATCTCGGTGACACCGTGAGCCAGGCCGTTATCACGGTCCCGGCGTACTTCGGTGATGCCGAGCGCCAGGCCACCAAGGAGGCCGGCGAGATCGCGGGGCTCGAGGTCCTGCGCATCATCAACGAGCCGACCGCGGCCGCGCTCGCCTACGGCCTCGAGAAGGACAACGACGTCACCATTCTCGTCTTCGACCTCGGTGGCGGCACGTTCGACGTGTCGGTGCTGGAACTCGGTGAAGGTGTGTTCGAAGTCAAGTCGACCGCAGGAAACACCCACCTGGGTGGCGACGACTGGGACCAGCGCGTCATCGATTGGATGGTGTCCGAGTTCAAGAACGCGCACGGCGTCGACCTCGGTGCCGACAAGATGGCGACGCAGCGGCTGAAGGAAGCCGCCGAGAAGGCGAAGATCGAGCTGTCCTCGTTGCAGGAGACCTCGATCAACCTGCCGTTCATCACGGCCACCGCCGACGGTCCACTCCACCTGGAGTTGTCGCTCTCGCGCTCGAAGTTCCAGGAGCTGACGCGCGACCTGCTCGAAGCGTGTCGGGGCCCGTTCGAGCAAGCCATCCGCGATGCCGGCATGCAGATGAGCGGTATCGACCGGGTCCTGCTCGTCGGTGGGTCGACACGCATGCCCGCGGTTGCCGACCTCGTCCGCGAGTTGACCGGCAAGGACGGCGACAAGGGGATCAACCCCGATGAAGCCGTCGCCGTCGGTGCCGCGATCCAGGCCGGAGTCTTGAAGGGCGACGTCAAGGACGTCCTCCTGCTCGACGTCACCCCGTTGTCGCTCGGGATCGAGACCAAGGGTCAGATCATGACCAAGCTCATCGAGCGCAACACCACGATCCCGACCAAGCGTTCCGAGGTCTTCACGACCGCGGACGACAACCAGAGCTCGGTCGAGATCAAGGTGCTCCAGGGCGAGTCCGACATGGCCTATCGCAACAAGACGCTGGGCACGTTCCAGCTCGTCGGTATTCCGTCGGCGCCGCGTGGTGTCCCCCAGGTCGAGGTCACCTTCGACATCGATGCGAACGGCATCGTGCACGTCACCGCGAAGGATCTCGGGACGGGGAAAGAACAGCAGATGACGATCACCGGCGGTACGGCGCTCAGCAAGGACGAGATCGACCGCATGATGAAGGAGGCCGAAGCCCACGCCGACGAAGACAAGGCGCGGCGGGAAGAGGCCGAAGTCCGGAACAACGCGGACAACCTCGTCTTCCAGACCGAGAAGCTGCTCAAGGACTCGGGTGACAAGGTCGAGCCGGCCGAACGCGAGAAGATCGAGGAGGCCCTCACGGGTCTTCGCGAGGCACTGGCGGGCACCGACGTCGACGCGATTCGCTCGGCCCACGAGGGTTTGATCGGCGCGAGCCAGGAGTTCGCACAGCGGCTGTACGCCGCGGCGTCCGCTTCGGAGGCGGCCGCCGGTGCCGACGGCGCCGGTGCCGACGGCACGGCGCCTGACGACGACGAGGTCGCCGAGGCGGAGATCGTCGACGAGCCCGGCGCGGAGTCATGAGTGATGACGCGCTGAACCCGGATCCGGAGGTCGGCATCGAGGACCTCCTCGATGCCGACGCGGATGCCGAGGCGGCCGCGGCCGAAGTGGTCGAAGGCGATCTGGAGCGGCTGTTGGGTGAGCGCAACGAGATGCGCGCGCTCGCCCAACAGATCCAGGCGGATTTCGAGAACTACCGCAAGCAAGCGATGAAGCGGGAGGCCGCGATTGTCGAGCGGGCGAGCGAGGCGTTGCTCGAAAAGTTGCTCCCGGTACTCGACAGTTTCGACAGTGCGCTCGCACAGTTGCCGCCCGAGGGCGACGAGAGCGTGCGCAAGGGCCTGGAGTTGGTGCATGCGCAACTCGTTGGCGTCCTCGAAGCGGCCGGGCTCGAGCGGATCGAGGCGGATGGGGTCGCGTTCGATCCCAATGAACACGAAGCAGTGATGCACGAAGACGGTGATGGCGACCCGGTGGTCGCCGCGACGATGCGGTCCGGATATCGAGTCCGCGGCCGCGTCGTACGGCCGGCGATGGTCAAGGTGACGAAGTAGGGACGATGGCTCCACAACGCGAGTGGTTCGACACGGATTACTACGCCGTGCTCGGCGTGGCGGCCGGCGCGACGGAGAAGGACATCACGCGCGCGTACCGCAAACTCGCGAAGCAGTATCACCCCGACGCGAACCCGGGGAACAAGGAAGCGGAAGAACGCTTCAAAGACGTCTCGGCCGCCAACGATGTGCTCAGCGACGCCAAGAAGCGCGCCGAGTACGACGAAGTCCGGCGCATGGTGGCGTCGGGTGCGTATTCCGGTGGTCCCGGTGGACCGGGCGGATTCGGTGGTGCGCCGGGCGGGTTCCAGTTCGATGAAGGCGTCGACCTCGGCGATCTCCTCGGCGGTCTCTTTGGAGGCCGGGGTGGTCGCGGCGGTGGGCGTGGCGGTCGCGGGCGGCAGACGCCTCAGCGGGGCGCCGACCTCGAGTCCGAGATCACGATCGACTTCCTCGAGGCGATCGAGGGCATCACCACCACCGTCGCCTTCACGGCCGAGGCCGCATGCTCCGAGTGCAAGGGGTCCGGCGCGAAGCCCGGCACGACGCCCCAGACCTGTGCGCAATGTGGTGGACGGGGCGAAGTCGCGGTCGATCAGGGGCCGTTCTCCTTCAGTCAGGTGTGCCCGACCTGCTCCGGTCGCGGTGTGGTGATCACGGATCCCTGTCCACGGTGTCGCGGCGGTGGGACCGAAGTGCGTCGGCGTGACGTGAAGGTCAAGCTGCCCGTCGGCGTGAAGGACGGCCAGCGGATCAAGGTCGCGCAACGCGGCGCGGCCGGTCGCAATGGCGGGCCCGCCGGGGACCTCTACGTGGTGGTCAAGGTGCGACCCCACCCGATCTTCGGCCGGCGCGGGTCACGCGACCTCGACGTCCACGTCCCGATCACGTTTGCCGAAGCAACGCTCGGCGCCAACATCAAAGTGCCGACGCTGACCGAACCCGTCACCGTCAAGGTGAAGGCCGGTACCCAACCAGGCACGACGCAGAAGGTGAAGGGTCGGGGCATCGCGGGCACGAACGGCCATGCCGGGGACCTCTTCGTCACGTTCGATCTGAACGTGCCCGCGAAGTTGGACCGAGAACAGCGCGACGCAGTGGAGGCGTTGGCGGCCACGTTCACGGATGACCCTCGTGCAGAACTGGGAGTCGACTGATGCCCAACGATCAACGCGCCCTCTACATCATTTCCGTCGCCGCGGAGCTTGCCGGCGTCCATCCCCAGACCTTGCGGATCTACGAGCGCAAGGGGCTCATCGAGCCGGCGCGGACCCAGGGTCGGAGCCGGCGGTACTCCGAGCGCGATGTTGCGCTCTTGCGCCGGATCCAGGAACTCACCAACGAAGGCGTCGGCTTGGCCGGCGTGCGGCGTATTCTCGAACTCGAATCCCAGGTGGAGGCGCTCGAATCCCAGGTTCGGAGCGCCCACCAGGATGCTCGGCTGGCGGCGCAGCGCGCCCGGCGCGAACAACGCGTCGACCTGGTTCCCGTCAATCCCCGACGGACCGCGAGATAGCGACCATCGGGAATGCCGAAGTTGATAGTGGCGTTATCAACTTCGCGCACTGACCGCTTCGAATCGTAAGGATGAACCATGGCGCTTGACCCCAACAAGATGACCCGCAAGACCCAAGAGGCAATTGGTGCTGCGCAGGGCATCGCGCGTGATCGCAATCACAACCAGGTGGGTGGCGAACACCTCCTGGCCGCGCTGATCGGGCAAGCGGAGGGAGTTGTCCTTCCCGTGCTCGAACGGGTCGGTGTCGCCCCGAAGGCGGTGCGGGATCAAGTCGACGAGGCACTCACCAAGCTGCCGCAGGTCTACGGCTCCACCACCCAGCCGCCCCAGGTTTCCCAGGACGCGTTCCGGCTCCTGGAATCGGCCGATTCCGAGCGCTCCGAACTCGGTGACGATTACCTCTCCACCGAGCACGTGTTGCTCGCGATGACCAAGATCGCGGGCGGTGTCGGTGACCTCCTTCGTGGCCTCGGCGTGACGACCGAGGCCGTCCTCGATGCCCTGAAGCAAGTTCGCGGATCCCACCGGGTCACCTCGGAGAATCCCGAGGAGCAGTACCAGGCGCTCGAACGATTCGGTCGCGATCTCACCGAAGAGGCGCGCAAGGGCAAGCTCGATCCGGTCATCGGTCGGGACGAGGAGATCCGTCGCGTCATCCAGGTGTTGTCGCGACGCACCAAGAACAACCCGGTGCTCATCGGTGAGCCCGGTGTGGGCAAGACGGCGATTGCCGAAGGGCTCGCGCGGCGGATCGTCGAGGGGGACGTGCCGGAGAGCCTGCGCGACAAGCGGCTCATCTCGCTCGACATCAGCGCGATGGTCGCGGGTGCGAAGTACCGCGGCGAGTTCGAGGAGCGGTTGAAGGCAGTACTGAAGGAGATCGTCGACAGCGACGGCGAAGTCGTCACCTTCATCGACGAACTGCACACGATCGTCGGCGCGGGCGGCGCCGAGGGCGCGGTCGACGCCGGCAACATGATCAAGCCGATGCTGGCGCGCGGTGAGCTCCGGATGATCGGCGCGACCACGCTCGACGAGTTCCGGAAGTACATCGAGAAGGACCCCGCCTTGGAGCGCCGGTTCCAACAGGTGTTCGTCGGTGAGCCCTCCGTGGAGGACACCATCGCGATCCTGCGCGGTTTGAAGGAGCGGTACGAGGTCCACCACGGTGTCCGCATCCAAGATGCGGCGTTGGTGGGTGCTGCGGTCCTGAGCGATCGCTATATCCCCGGGCGCCAGCTCCCCGACAAGGCGATCGACCTGATCGACGAGTCGGCATCACGCCTGCGGATCGAGATCGACTCGATGCCGAACGAACTCGACGTGGTCGAGCGCCGGATCCGTCAGCTCGAGATCGAAAAGGCTGCGCTCGCGAAGGAGACCGACGACGCGTCGAAGCAACGACTCGCCGCGTTGGACGCCGAACTTGCCGGTCTTGCCGAGGAACGCGACGGCATGGTCGCGCAGTGGCAGCTCGAGAAGGACGGCATCGCCGAGATCCGTGAACGCAAGGAAGCGTTGGAAGCCGCGCGGACCGACGCTGAGAAGGCCGAGCGCGACGGTGATCTGCAGAAGGCCGCCGAGCTGCGCTACGGCACGATGCGCGATCTCGAAGCCGAGATCGAAGTGCGCACCGGTCGACTCGACGAGCTCCAGGCCGGTCACGCAATGCTGAAGGAAGAAGTCGACGCGGAAGACGTCGCCGAGATCGTTTCCAAGTGGACCGGCGTTCCCGTGTCTCGCCTCATGGAAGGTGAGATGCAGAAGCTGGTTCGGATGGAGGACGAGCTGCACTCGCGCGTCATCGGTCAGGACGACGCGGTGACCGCGGTCGCGAACGCGATCCGCCGATCGCGCGCCGGGCTCTCCGATCCTCACCGTCCGATCGGCTCGTTCCTCTTCCTCGGACCGACTGGCGTCGGCAAGACCGAGCTGGCCCGTGCGCTCGCGGATTTCATGTTCGACGACGAGCGCGCCATGGTGCGGATCGACATGAGCGAGTACATGGAGAAGCACTCGGTCTCCCGCTTGGTCGGCGCGCCTCCGGGGTACGTCGGGTACGACGAAGGGGGCCAGCTGACCGAGGCCGTCCGCCGCCGTCCGTACGCGGTCGTGCTCCTCGACGAAGTCGAAAAGGCCCACCCCGATGTGTTCAACGTGCTGCTCGCGCTGATGGATGACGGTCGTCTGACCGATGGTCAGGGTCGCACGGTCGACTTCACCAACACCGTCCTGATCATGACGAGCAACCTGGGCGCGGGTGGCGACGAAGCCGCGGTCATGCGGGCCGTGCATGCCCACTTCAAGCCCGAGTTCGTGAACCGGATCGACGATGTCGTGGTGTTCCACCGACTCGACGAGCGCCACATCGCTCAGATCGTCGATCTCCAGGTGCAGTTCCTGCGGGAGCGGCTCGATACTCGCGGTCTGGGTCTCGAACTCACCGACGCGGCTCGCGAGTACGTGGCCCGCGTGGGCTACGACCCCGACTTCGGCGCTCGGCCTCTCAAGCGAGTGCTGCAGAAGGAAATCGCGGATCCGATCGCATTGGAACTGCTCCAAGGCAACTACGGCGACGGCGACGTGATCCAGGTCGATGCCGGCCCCGATGGTCTGGTGTTTCACCGGGCCGAGCCCGTCGAGGTGGGTTGACCGTCGACTAACCTGCTCCCAACGTGAGTGCAGTCACGTTGCGGGCCGGTTCCTCGCAAGGATCCGGTCCTTTTCGCGGGGGTGAGCGGTGCCCGGAGCAGTAATCGTCGGAACCCAATGGGGAGACGAGGGCAAGGGTCGGTTCACTGACTACCTCGCCAAGGAGGCGTCGCTGTGCGTCCGCTACCAAGGCGGCCACAACGCGGGCCACACGCTGGTGGTCGATGGCGAGGTGTTCAAACTCCAGCTCGTCCCGAGCGGGATCCTCTACCCGTGGGTGGTGCCGGTCATCGGCAACGGCGTGGTCGTCGATCCCGCGGTGTTGCTGAAGGAACTGGAGATGCTCGACGGGCGCGGTATCGAGACCCGTCGGCTGCGGCTCTCGGGCAACGCGCACTTGATCATGCCGTACCACCAGGAGCTCGACCGTCTGAACGAGCGCTACCTGGGCAACGCCAAGCTCGGCACCACCAAGCGCGGCATTGGCCCGGCCTACGCCGACAAGGCGATGCGGGTCGGCCTGCGGGTGCAGGACCTGTTCGACCCCAAGATCTTCCGGGAGAAGCTCGATCTCGCGCTGCGGGAGAAGAACGGCGTGTTGACCAAGGTCTACAACCGGCTTCCGGTGGATGCCGACGAACTCGCCAAGCAGTATCTCGACCTCGCGCCCCGGTTGGAGCCGTTGGTCGACGACACGGTGCACCTGGTCCATGAGGCTCTCGACGCCCAGCAGTGGGTGCTCTTCGAAGGTGCCCAAGCCACGTTCCTCGATCTCGACCACGGGACGTATCCGTTCGTCACGTCGAGCAATCCGGTGTCCGGCGCGGTCTGTGCCGGCGCGGGTGCGGGGCCACGGGACCTCGAACGCATCGTCGGCGTGGTCAAGGCGTACACGACTCGCGTCGGTGCGGGGCCGTTCCCCGCGGAGCTGCCCGAGGGCGACGAGGTCGGCGACCTGCTCGTCGATCGGGGCGCCGAGTTCGGGACCAACACCAAGCGTCGCCGCCGGACCGGCTGGCTCGATCTGGTGATGGTGAAGCACGCGTCGCGGCTCAACACCTGTTCGGAGCTCGCGATCACGAAGCTCGACGTCCTCTCACCGCTGGCTGAGCTCAAGGTGTGTGTCGGCTACCTCGGTGAGGACGGCACCCGGTACGACCACGTGCCGTATCACCAGTCGATCATCCACAAGGTGAAACCGATCTACGAGACGTTCCCGGGCTGGCAGTCCGACATCGAACGCGCCGAGCGGCTCGACGATCTCCCGCCCGAGGCTCGCGAGTATGTGCGCTTCATCGAGGACTACACGGGCGTGCATGTGAGCTTCGTGTCGGTGGGTCCGGCCCGCGACCAGACGGTGGTCCTGCCGAGGGCGGCGTGAACCGAAGCGAGGTCTCAGTGCCCATGTCCGGGTGCCGCGCCGGCCGAGCGGGGAACGAGCGGCCTGCGCCGCAGGCGCGAGAGCGGGGCTGACGTGCAGGTACTGGTCGTGGGAAGTGGCGGCCGTGAGCATGCCCTCGCGTGGGGCTTGCTGCGCTCGCCGGTTGTCGATGGTGTCGTCGTTGCGCCGGGGAATCCCGGCATCGCCGGACTGGGTCCGTGCATGGATCTGGACGATGCGATGGCGAGCCTCGATGTTTTCGACCTGGCCGTGATCGGTCCGGAAGCACCCCTCGTCGACGGGCTCGCCGACGATCTGCGCGCGCGCGGAGTTCCGGTGTTCGGCCCGTCGGCCGCGGCTGCGCGGCTCGAAGGTTCGAAGGCCTGGATGAAGGAGATCCTCGCGAGCGCGGAAGTGCCGACCGCCCGTCACGGGACATTCACCGCAGCGGAGGAGCCTGCGGCGCTCGCCTACTTGGAGACACTGCCCGGGCTGTACGTGGTCAAGACCGATGGTCTGGCCGCCGGCAAGGGTGTCTTGGTGACCGAGTCGTTGGCCGAAGCGCGCGATGGGGTCCGCGAGTACCTCGCGGGTCGCGCCTTCGGTGACGCGGGCCGGACCGTCGTCATCGAGGAAGGGCTCACCGGGCCGGAGTTGTCGCTTCTCGTGTTCTGCGACGGTTCGACGACGGGTGTTCCGCTCGCGCCGGCCCAGGATTTCAAGCGGATCGGCGATGGCGATTCCGGTCCGAACACCGGGGGTATGGGTGCATACTCACCCGTGCCCGTCGCAACTGCCGCGGTGGTCGACGAGATCATGGACCGCGCGGTGCAGCCGACGCTCGCCACGCTCGCCCGGCACGACATCGATTATCGCGGGGTGCTCTACGCCGGGTTGATGTTGACACCGCAGGGCCCGAAGGTCATCGAATACAACGTGCGCTTCGGTGACCCCGAATGCGAGGTCATCGTGCCTCGGTTCGCGAGTGACCTCGCGGTGCACTGTGCCGAAGCCGCGACCGGTCGGTTGGAGACCCCGATCGAGTTCCGTGACGACGCGTGTGTGACGGTCGTCCTCGCGTCGGAGGGCTATCCCGTCGAACCCCGGACGGGCGACGTCATCGACGGGCTCGACGCGGCGACCGCACTCGACGACGTGATCGTGTTCCATGCCGGCACGGCAACGAGGGGCGAGGACATCGTCACCGCCGGCGGTCGGGTGCTCGCGGTGACCGCGCTCGGACCCGACGTCGCCGCGGCCCGGGCCCGGGCCTATGAAGCGGCCGACCTGATCTCGTGGCCTGGCGTGTCCCGCCGCACCGATATTGCGGCTGCTCCCACGGGTTGAAGCGGCGAGTTCATCCCCGTCAGTCGTGAGCGCATGTGTGGTAGCATGCATGCATGCAGCTGACGATTCGCGCTGATGAGGAACTCGTCGAGCGAGTGAAACGAACCGCGGCCGATGAGGGCAAGTCCATGAATGAGTGGGCCAACCTGGTGTTCCGAGCCGCGACCGATCCCGATGCGTCGGGCTCCGATATCGACCGGATCCGCGAGCGACTCCGCAACGCGGGCCTCCTCGCCGACCACATACCGCTTGCGGGCCGACCTCCCGACGCCGATCTCGTGCGTGCAGCCGGCCGTCGCGCGGGTGCGGGGAAGCCACTTTCTGAATACATCTCCGAGGGCCGCGGCGAATGACCACGTTCTGCGACGCGTCGGCGATCGTCAAGCAGTACGTCGATGAGGCGGGAAGCAACGCACTGGCCGCGCTCGGGGAGCGACTCGTGGTGTCGGATCTTTCGGCGGTCGAGGTGCCGTCGGCCATCTGGCGCAAGCATCGATCGGGCGAGGTCTCGGCGACCGATGCGAGTGTGTTGGTCTCGGCGTTCGCGTTCGATCTGCGTGGCGGCACCTATCAGCCGCCGCGGTATGCCGCGGTTGAGCTGCGCCCTGCGGTCCTGGCCCAGGCCGCCGAACTGCTGCCGCGCCACGACCTGCGCGCGGGTGACGCAGTGCAGCTCGCGTCGGCGATCACCGCGCGTACCACCCTTGAGTTTTGCGATTCCTTCGCCACGTTCGATGCCCGGCTGCGGATCGCGGTCGCAGCCGAGGGATTCGTCGTCGTCCCGTCCGATTCTGATCTGGAGCCCGCGTGATCCCCCGTTACTCACTGCCCGAGATGGCCGAGTTGTTCAGCGACGAGTCGCGCTTCGGCGCGTGGCTCGACGTCGAGATCCTCGCGACGGAGGCGTGGGCGGAGATCGGCGTCGTGCCGGCCGAGG
>JAENVU010000085.1 GCA_016650415.1 Acidimicrobiia bacterium | reverse complement strand
TTCACTGCGCTGTTCCTCACGAAGACCCGCGATGAGTGGTGTGAGGTCTTGGAGATGACCGACGCCTGCTTCGCTCCGGTGCTCACGATGGACGAAGCTGCCGAACATCCTCATGTGCAAGCCCGCCAGACGATCGTCGAGGACAACGGGGTGTTGCAGCCGGCACCCGCGCCGAGGTTCAGCCGGACGCCGGGTGCGATCCAGCGTCCGCCGGCCTGGCCCGGTCAGCACACTGACGAAGTGCTGCGCGAGTGGGGATTCGCCGACGACGCAATCGGGATGTTGCGCGCGGCGGGGGCAGTCGCCTGACGGGTCCGCGCTGCGCCGAACCGGTGGGCTCAGGTCGACGGGCCGGATCCGACCGAGCTCGGCACGTGGTCGCGCGCTCGCCGACTGGCAGCCTGCACACCGTCTCGCAGTTTGGTCACGCGATCATTGAGCGTCGGCGCCCGGAGATTGGCCGAAGCTGCCGGAACCGTCGGAACTGTCGCGGTGGTGCGCGCCCGAGTCGCCCGCGCCTTCGCCGCCGCGACCCGCGGGTTGGGTCGCGTCTCGCGGGGTTTCGCAGCGGCCAGGCCGCGAACGATCGTGAGGAACACGACCAGGGTGGACACCGTCAGCACCATGAACTGCACTGCCTGATTATCGCTGTCGGTACCGGCGGCGAAGAGGTGGATCGACGCGAGTACGTAGAGCGGGAACGACAGCATGTGTACGCGCCGCCACCACTTCTTGGGGAAGCGTCGTCCCAAGAGCGACGTGATCTCGATCGCGACGAGCAGGTACATGCCGACGATCCCCCACGCGATCGCTCCGGGGTGCCACGTCGTGGCCATGGGGACGAAGAGGTCGGTCCAACCCCAGTGCGTGTAACCGTCGAGCGGAAGCGCGCCGACATGCACGGCGACGAACACCACGGCGAGGCCGCCGAGGTGGCGATGGAGATCGAGCACCCACGCCGGAGCCGTACTGCGGTGCAAGGTCTTGTTGGTGATGAACAGTCCCCACAGGACTGCAATCGCGAGGAGTGCCCACGAGACGAACCCGCTTGCGCGCGTGACGTACCACCAGGTCTTCGGATCGAGGTCCATGGTCCGATCAACTTCCTCGGGTCGTGAGGGGTGGAGGGGTCGGCGGTGGTGGGTTGGCCGCCGGCGCTGAGGTGGGCGGCGGCGCGGGCGCGGCCGTGGGGGCCGGAGCCGCGATCGGCGCCGGGCTCGGTGCCGACGGTGCCGGTGCGGCTGCGGTCGGGCTGGTGGAGCCGCTCGCGGGAGTGGCGGCGCCGCCACCCGAGCCGGTTGCGACCCCTGGTGCCGCGACTCCGCCCGATGGCGGCGGGGCCGCACCCGCGGCCGGAGCGCCTGATTGCGCCGCGGCAATCGCGGCGAGGTCGGCGGGTGTCACCGATCCCGACGGGGTGACCGCACTTCCCGCCAGGGCCAAGCCGGTCGTGGGATCGGCGGTTCCGGTCCCTCCGTTGGCCGCGGCAGCAGTTGCCGTGGCCGCCGGTGCGCCCGAGGCCAGCACCGCGACGATCACGAACGTCGCGGTCGTGCTCAACCCGGTTGCAAGGATGCGTGCCGCGGCGGCGGGCTTCATCCGGTCAGCCACGGGATCCTCCGTGCGCGTGGCACCACTCTTCGCGTGCGTGCTTGTCGACCTCCGAAAGACCGTCGTCGCTTCCGGAGCAGTTGTAGAGCGGAGTGGTGGTCGCGGTCGTCGGCGCCGCGGTGGGGGGCGGTGGACTTGGTGAGGGTGCAGCCGTGGGTGAGTTGGGTGTGGTCGTCGGGCTCGACGGTTTCGCGGCGGGGGCCTTCTTGCCCGTCGTCTCGGTCGAGCTACCGGATGCGGACGCGGGGGCCGGTGTCCATGTCGGTGCCGCACTGGAGTTGCCGTTCGCAGCGAGCGCCGCGAGCCAGAGCTTCGCGGCCGGGCTGGGCTTGACTCCGACCGTGGCGCTCGACCGGTCGATGGTGAACGCATCTCCGGGTGGCAGGCCCGCGTCGGCGGGGACCTCGGCCGCGGCCGGCGATGAGGTCGGCGCGGCGTCGGCCGCGACCAGACTGGTGAAGGCGGTATGGCCGACCGTGGCTCCGACGGCCACCGCGCCGCTGATCAGGCTCGCGGTGACGGCACCAGCCAACGTGAAAGACCGTCGATTCAGCATGGGGACTCCTCCGCGTCGATGGTGCGCTCAGAGGAGGCATCGGCAGTTCGGTTCGGTCAGCTGAAACGGGGCCAGGTCAAATTCGGGTCAATTGAGCCGAGGGGCCGGGGGCCTATCCGTCGTCCGCGGGCAGGGCGGCCAATGCGGCCGCGAGTCGCGGTTCGAGATCGGCCACCGAGTCGGCGGTGACGGTCACGTGGCCGACCTTGCGGCCGGGGCGGGCCGACTTCCCGTAGGCGTGGACGTGGACTCCCTCGATGCCGAGGAGGTCGATCGGTTCGGGGATGTGTCCGATGCAGTTGATCATGGCACTGGCCCCGATCGCGGCGGTGCGGCCGAGGGGCCAGCCCAGTACTGCCCGCACGTGGTTCTCGAACTGGCTGGTCGCCGCGCCCTCGATGGTCCAGTGGCCCGAGTTGTGGACTCGAGGTGCCATCTCGTTGGCGATCAGCGCGTCGCCGACCTGGAACAGTTCGATCGTGAGGACGCCGACGTAGTCGAAATGGTGGAGGACCGCGGACGCATATCCGTCGGCCAGTTCCTGGAGTTCAGGGGTGACACGGAGGGCGGGTGCACGCGAGACCCGCAGGATCCCGCCGCGGTGCTGGTTCTCGATGAGGGGCCAGCTGCGGACCTCGCCGTCGACGCTCCGGACCGCGATGATCGAGAGTTCCCGCTCGAAGTCGACCATGCCCTCGAGGACGAGTTCGCCGGCGGGTCCGAGATCGGTCCACGCCGCATCGGCGGCGTCCGGTGAATCGATGATGGCTTGCCCTTTGCCGTCGTACCCTCCGCGCCGAGTCTTCAGGATGGCCGGGGATCCGATGCGGGCGAGTGCCGAGTCCAACCCGTCGCGCGCATCGACCGCTGCCCAGGGCGCGACGGGGATCTGGAGCGCGGTGAACGTGGTCTTCTCCACCGCGCGGTCTTGGGACACTTCGAGGGCGCGCGTCGACGGTCGGACGACGGAACCATGCGTTTCGAGGTGACGCGTGCTCGTCGCGGGAACGCCTTCCCATTCGTAGGTGACGACGCTCGCGCCGGCCGCCGTCCGAGCGACCGCGACGACATCGTCGAGGCCGCCGACGACGAGTTCGCTCACCGCGCCCGCGGGAGCGGCGCCGGTGGGGTCGAGGGAACAGATCTCCACCCCCATCGGGATGGCCGCGAGGGCGAGCATGCGGCCGAGTTGGCCGCCGCCGAGGATGGCGAGGCGAGTCACCACTCAGGCCAACAGTTGGAGCGCAGGCCGCATCGGATAGTCGTCGAGCCCGGACACGATGCGGCCCCAGAATCCGTCGCGGCGACCCTGGTACGCGACGACGTCCCGCTCGTACCCCTCCAGCGTCGTGGCCGCGGGACGGGAGGCGACGAACTCGGCCAGCGCATCCTTGAGGGGTTGATCGGCGCGCAGGCGAGGCGTGGTGGCGAGGACTTCGGCCCGGGCGGCGACGGCCTCCAGCCGGTTCGCCGTGAGGACCTGTTCTTCCGCGTTGTCGCCGGTCCGGATGATCTTCCAGCGCGTCAGGAGCCGGTTCATCTCCGCGGTGAGGGTCCGGTCGCCTGCGCCGGCGGCCTGGAGCGCGGCCGAGACTTTCTCCAATGCGGCGTAGCGCTCGCTCAGTGGTGCCACGAGCGGCGCCCAGGAGGTGTCGGTTGCGTCCGCGTCACGCCGCAGCCCGGGTCGCACGGTGACGACGAGCACCACCAAGGCAGTGACGATGACGACGACGAGAGCGCCGATGAGGCGACGAGTGCGATCCATGACGGCCCACCACCCTAGAAGCCCGTCTCCCCGAGTCGGTGAACCCTCGGATAGGGTCCGAATGTGGCTTCTTCGCGAGCCGTGGTCGTAGCGATCCTGATCGCTGCCGCTTCGTTCGCGGGGTGGTGGATGGGGCGCCATGAACCCGGTACCAGCTCCGAACCCGTACCTCCCGGCGCTTCGACGTTCGTCGCCGTGGTCACGCGCACCGTCGACGGTGACACGGTCCGGATTTCGGGCGCCCAGGGCGACGACACCGTACGGCTGCTCGGGATCAACACTCCCGAGACCCACCACCCGACCAAGGGCGTCGAGTGTTACGGCCCGGACGCCTCGGCCTACACCGACCGGGTGTTGACGGGCCGTCGGGTGTCGTTGGAGCTCGATGTCGAACGTCGTGACCAGTACGGGCGGCTCCTCGCGTACATCTACCTCGACGGTCGCCGCTTCAACGACGTGTTGCTCCGGAAG
>JAENVU010000084.1 GCA_016650415.1 Acidimicrobiia bacterium | reverse complement strand
GGATCCTTGAACATGTAGCCCGCCGGAAACTCCAGGCCCCCCTCACCGGCCTTGCTCTCCGAGTCGCGGGTCTGGTCGCGGATGAACTTGTAGAACTCGAACATCTCCTCGCGCGATTTCGGGATCCCGGTCGCGGTGTCGATCACGCCACCCGCGTGTGCGGCCTCGTACGCGTCATTGGCCATCGTCAGGGCCCTTCTACTTTGAGAATTCGTTCTGCGTTTTCGCGGAGGAACTTGGGCCAGACGGTGTCACGGAACCCGACGTTCGGCATCTCGGCAAAGATTCGATCGAGGCTCAGGCCCATCGGGAAGTAGCCGCCGTAGATCAGCTTGTCGGCGCCCCGAGTGTTGGCGAAGTAGACGACGTCCTCGGGGTAGTGCTTCGGCGCGAACCCGGAGGTCGAGTAGTAGAGGTTCGGCCACTTGAGCATGAGCTTCACCGCGAGGGCGGTCCATGGTTCGCAGCCGTGGCGGGTGACGAACTTCAGCTCGGGGAAGAACCAGCAGACCTCGTCGATGTAGGCGACGTGCTGGCAATCCATCGGGACGCGAGGACCGGGGACTCCGGCGTTCACGAAGATCGGGATGTCGAGCTCCACGCACTTCGCATAGAGCGGGTAGTACTTCTTGTCGTTGATCGGCACCTGCGGAATCAGGCCCGCCGGGAAGGATTGCGCCGAACGGACCCCGTACTCCTTGACCGCGACCTCGAGTTCGCGGACGCACTCCATGCCCCGATTGGGATCGACGTTGAAGCTGCCGATGAAGCGATCGGGGTGATCCACGAGCGCCTGACGGGCGACCGGGTTGGTGCCGACGTTGATCATGCCCCGGGTGATGTTGAAGCGGTCCATCTCCGCGAGGAGCAATGCCACCGGGTTGTCGACGACGTCGCCGTAGTCGGGGACATCCTTGAACATGTACTGCGCGGGGAACGCGAACTTCTCGCGGGCCTCCTTGTCGAGAATCCCGGCGTTGATCTGCGCGTAGTGCTTGGTCTTGCGTTCCTCGGCGGATGCCGGCATGCCGATCATCGTGTCGAGCACACCGCCGCGCCACGCGTCGAAGTACGCGGAGTCGTTCCCGTCGCCCGCGCTCGGTTCAGTCATCGAGCTTGAACACCCGGCGCGCGTTGTCCCGGAGGAACTTCGGCCAGACGTGCTCACGGAAGGGCACGTCGGGCATGTCGGACCAGATGCGTTCGAGGCTCAGGCCCATGGGGAAGTAGCCGGCGTACATCACCTTGTCGGCACCACGAGTGTTCGCGTAGTCGACGACGTCCTTCGGGTAGTACTTCGGCGCGAACGCGGAGGTCGAGTAGTAGAGGTTCGGCCACTTGAGCATGAGCTTCACGGCCAGGTCGGCCCACGGCTCGCAACCGTGCCGCGTGACGAACTTGAGCTCGGGGAAGAACCAGCACACCTCGTCGATGTGCGCGACGTTCTGACACTCGAACGGCACCCGGGGGCCAGGGATGCCGGCGCACACGCAGATCGGGATGTCCAGCTCAACGCATTTCGCGTAGATCGGGTAGAACTTCTTGTCGTTGATCGGCACCTGCGGTGACATGCCCGCCGGGAACGCCGTCGCCGCCTTGACGCCGAGTTCCTTCACCGCGGCCTCGAGTTCGCGGACGCCCTCCATGCCGCGATTCGGGTCGACCTCGAAGCTGGCGAAGAACCGATCGGGGTGGGCTTTGATCGTCTTCTGCGACTCTTCGTTCTTGAACGACGAGCCGAGCATGGCCATGGCGATGCCATGACGGTCCATCTCCGAGAGCACGTACGCCACCGGATCGTCCATGTGCTCTTCGAAGTGCGGTACGTGCTTGAACATGTACTGCGCCGGGAACTCGAACTCCTCGCGACTCTCCTTGTCGAGCAGGTTCTTCTGGAGGAAGTCGTACCAACGGCGGGGATCGCCGGTCGGGATACCCAGCATGAGGTCGATGGCGCCGATGTCGTTGATTGTCGTGGTCACCCGGCGAACCTACCCGGGCATCTGACGGGTCGTCAGATTGGGTCTTCGTCGAGCGCCGCTCCTCCCTTCGGCAGGAATGGCAGGACCTTCGGCCCTAGGTGGTCGTGGGATGTGTCCCTAGGTTTCGGGCTGTCCATTCCAGAGACGATCGAGGAGTCATTGTGCGACGGAAGTTTGTGCTCGGGGCAACGTTGGCGCTCTCAGTAGCGCTCGTGGGGTGTGGATCGAGTTCGGGCTCGTCCGGTGGTGCGAAGGACTCGGGTGGCGGAGTGACGACCGGCACCGAGGCCAAGGGCACGCCGGTGTTGGTCGAGGTCGGCGACATGATGGGTGTTGATGGTCCGATGACGATGACGGCAACGCCGGCGTCGGTCGCGGCCGGGAAGGTGACCTTCACGCTGAAGAACACCGGGACCATCGAGCACGAGGTCGTGGTGCTGAAGACGGATACGCCTTTCGATCAGTTGGTGGTGACCAAGGGGAAGGTGAGCGAGAAGGACAGCGTGGGGGAGGTCCCCGAGCTCGCGGCGGGCAAGACCGCCTCCGTGACCCTGGACCTGAAGCCCGGCAGCTATGCGCTGGTCTGCAACATCAAGGATCACTACGGGATGGGGATGCGCGCCGCGTTCACCGTCACCTGATCCGAAATCGCGCCGGGGTGGTCGCACGATTATCGTGCGACCACCCCGTGCCACTGTGTGAAGGGGAATGATGGACGACCTGGCCGAAGGCGACGACGTGACGCACGGGGTGATCGGTTGGCCGCGGGCGATCGTGACCGGGCTCGTGATTGTTGCGCTCGGCGTCGCGTTGCTCGCCTACGGGACCAACGAGTTGCTCACCCGGCTCACCGGTCTGGATCGCAGTCAGCGGGTCGGCATCGCAACGGTGTACTTCTTCGCCGTGCTCGGCGGATTCGCGTGGGGTCTTCGTCGGTTCCAGCGACGCGGCGTGATCTGATGCCCGTCCGCGAACCGGACGCGCACTGGCTCTGGCAGAACGAGCCATGCCGGGCCGCGTGTCCGGTACACACGGATGCGGGGGCCTACGTCACCGCCATCGCCGACGGCCGATATCGCGAGGCGTATCTCATCGCACGCGAACCCAATCCATTCCCGTCGATCTGCGCGCGCGTGTGCGCGGCGCCGTGCGAGGCAGCGTGTCGGCGGGGGACCGTCGACGCTCCGATCGCGATCCGGGCGCTCAAGAGATTTGTGTCCGAACGGTACGGGGTGGAGAGCTTTGGCTCCTCAGCCGTCTGGCACGAGGCCCACGGACCCGTGCCACCGGCTGACGGTGCTTCGGTCGGGATCATCGGTGGCGGGCCGGCCGGCCTCGCGGCCGCGTGCGATCTCCGCCTCGCCGGTTTCGCGGTCACGGTGTACGAGGCCGCGGATCGGCTCGGCGGCATGATGGTCCTGGGGATTCCGGAGTATCGGTTACCTCGGGCGTTGATCGCCCGCGAGATCGAAGCGATCGTCGAGCTCGGTATCGACGTGAAGACCAACTGGCGGGTCGGGAGCGACGAACCATTCGCCGCGCTGCTGGACCGGCACGCCGCGATCTTCCTCGCGGTCGGGACCGGTCGTGCCCGCGACCTCGCGCTGCCGGGCCACGAGCTCGATGGCGTGTTCCGGGCCGTCGAGTACCTCCTCAATGTGAACCAGGGGTACCACGTGGACCTGGGCGAACGGGTCGTCGTCGTCGGCGGCGGCAACGTCGCCTTTGACGCGGCGCGGACCGCGCTGCGCGCCGCCGCCGGCGAAGCTCCGGCCGGGCCGGAGAGCGGCGCGGGACCTTCGGCGGATGACTCGCGGCGGGCGATGACCACCACGCTCGACGTCGCACGTGCCGCGATCCGTTCGGGGGTCGAGTCGGTGACGGTGATCGCGTTGGAGTCGCCGGATGAGATCCCGGCCGACCCGGAAGAGATCGCGGAGGCCGAGGCCGAGGGAATCCACATCACGTACCGGCGCGGACCTCATCGGTTCGTCGGCGAGGGGCGGGTGCGCGGTTTGGAGACCATCGACGTCGAGTCGGTGTTCGACGCCGAGGGACGCTTCAGCCCGACCTTCACCGAGGGGACCGAGTCGGTGATTCCCGCCGATGCCGTGATCCTCGCGGTGGGACAGGCGGCGGATCTCGATCTCCTCGACGGTGGGCCCGATCTCGAGCGCACTCGGGCCGGCGGTGTCCAGGTCGACCCCGAGACGCTGCGGACTTCGGACCCGCGCGTCTGGGCCGGCGGCGACGTCGCCCGAGGCCCGCGCAACCTCATCGACGCGATCGCCGACGGTCGCCGAGCCGCGGCGTCGATCGCGGCATCGTTGGGTCAGGTCCCTCGAACGAGCACCTCGATGCACGTCGAGCTCCGGCCCGGATTCCGGCGGATCGACACTGGCTACGACTCCATCGGCCGTCGCCACATTCCCGTGGTGGCGACCGATCGGCGGGTCGGCTTCGCGGAAGTCGAGTCCGGCTACGACGAAGCCGACGCCAAACTCGAAGCCCTGCGGTGCCTGCGCTGCTTCGACAACGTGATGCTCTCGCCCGAGCTGTGCATCCTCTGCGGCCTGTGCGTCGACGTCTGCCCGACCGATTGCATCGTGATCGCCCGGGCCGACGAGGCCGGGCTCGGCCTCATGTCGCAGTCGGCCCTGCTGCTCGATGAGGACCTGTGCATCAGGTGCGGTCTCTGCGTGAACCGGTGTCCTCCGGGCGCGCTGTCCATGGTTCATGCGAAAGAGGTCGTCGATGTCTGACCAGGACGTACTCGAACCTCCCGAGAGTGTCGCCGCCGACGAACGCGGCCTCTTCGGGCGGCTGCATCGCAGCACGGTCTGGCGTTCGATGTTCCGCCACCCGCAACAGGACACCCCGCGGGGTCGGGCGCTGCAGGGCTTCAGCAACTTCTTCCTGCACGTCTACCCGGTCAAGGTGCCGCGCCGGGTCTTGCGGAACCGCTACTCGTGGCGCCTCGGCTTCATCGCCGCGGTGTTGTTCGCGATCCTGCTCGTGACCGGGCTGTACCTCATGTTCGTGTACACCCCGTCAGTCGGTTCCGCCTACGGCGACATGCAGCGGCTCAAGACCGGGGTCGGGTTCGGCCAGTTGGTCCGCAACGTCCACCGGTGGTCGGCCCACCTGATGGTGCTTGTGGTCTTCCTCCACATGGTGCGTGTGTTCTATGCCGGTGCGTACAAGCATCCCCGGGAGTTCAACTGGGTGTTGGGCCTCTGGCTGCTCCTGCTCACGCTCGGGTTCTCCTTCACCGGGTACCTGCTGCCGTGGGATCAGCTCGCGTACTGGGCAGTGACCGTCGGCACGAACTTGGTCCAGTACGTACCCTTGATCGGAGGTCAGGTCCAGAACCTTCTCATCGGTGGTGATCAGATCGGGCAGAGCACGCTGCTCCGCTTCTATGCACTGCACGTCGCGGTGCTTCCGTCATTGCTCGTGCTCGTCCTCGGAGTGCACATCTGGCGCGTGCGCAAGGACGGCTTCGCGGTTCGGCGGAGCCACGTGGGTGCCTTCGAGGAAGAGGCATCGGCTCGACCCGCGGCGGCCGCCGCGGCGCACGCGGCGCCCGAGTCCTACGGCGGTCGGGTGCGTCTGCTCGGAGTGGTGGACCGGGAGTCGGTGACCGCCGAAGCCCGACCGGTGGACGACACGGTGTTCACCTGGCCGCATCTCGTCGTCCGGCATGTCGTGGTCGCGCTCGGGGTCCTGGCCACGGTGTTGGGACTCGGCGTGGCGTTCGCCGCCCCGCTGCGCGGCCTCGCGAACCCGAATCTCACGCCCGAGCCGGCGAAGGCGCCGTGGTATTTCGCGGGCCTGCAGGAACTGCTCTCGCGCTTCGATCCGCTCGTCGCGGGGATCCTGATCCCGGCGGGCGCCGTGCTCGCGTTCATCGTGCTGCCCTACATCGATCGCAATCCGGCGACCGAGGCACGAAATCGCAAGGTCGCGATCACGCTCTTCTCGATCCTGCTCGCCGCCGCCGTCGTCCTGACCGTGGTGGGCACGTTCTTTCGCGGCCCCGGTTGGAAGTGGATCCCACCCTGGGACCACTGGTACGTCGAGCTCTAGGAGGACTCCGGATGTCTGAACCCAACCGACGCAAGGTCCTGGAGACCGGATGGAAGCTCGGCGGCGCGTTGCTGTTCGGGGCGGCCGGCTACACGGCGTACGAGGCGCTGAGTCCACTCAGCACCGGCGCCGCCGGCGGCACGATCACCATCGGAACCCCCGCGAACTTCGCCAGTGGCACGTCGACCTATTTCGCCGAGGGCCGGTTCTACGTGGTGAACGTCAAAGACCAGTTCTTCGCACTGTCGCAGAAGTGTCCACACCTGGGGTGCAAGGTCCCGTTCTGTGATAGCTCGGGCCGCTTCGAGTGCCCCTGTCACGGGTCGGTGTTCGACCTGGCCGGGGAATACATCGCCGGCCCGTCGCCTCGGGGCATGGATCGGTTCTTCATGAACGTCAAGGACGGAAATCTCGTCGTGGATACGGGGGCGTTGGTGACCGGTCCTGATCGGGGCACGAAGACCAACTTCACGCCGCCCACCGGTCCGGGTTGCATCGGGAAGGGCTGATTCATGCCACGTGACGCACCGCATCCGCCACCGTTCGAACCCGTCGAACTCGAACGCAGTCTCGATCGCTATCTCGTGTGGGGGCTGGTCTTCATGGTCGTCCTCGTCGCGGGGTTCATCGCCTACCGGGTGCGGGAACCCGGCCTCCGCCGTGACGCGCTCCGGTCCCAGACGACTTCGTACATTGCGGTCGGCCACACGCTGTACCGCGCGAGTTGCAGCGAGTGTCATGGGAAGCAGGCCGAGGGTGGCAGCGCCCCGACGCTCGACGCGAAGGAGTTCTTGAAGTCGACGACCGACGCACAGATGCAGTTCTTGATCGCGGGTGGGGTCTCGGGCAGCGACATGCCTGCGTGGAGTCTCGACTACGGCGGCACGATGACCGACGAGCAGGTCCGCCAGATCGTGACGTATCTCCGCTCGCTCGAACCACACGCGCCGAGTGTCCCCGGCTGGCGTGAGGGGAAGAGCGGGTCGGGCTGATCCCGGCCGATCCCGGCCCGATCGTGGTCAGGGGGTCGCGGCGAGGAAGTTCCGGGCGATCGGTGCGGCGACCCGACCACCGACTCCGCCGCCTTCGACGAGGACGGCGAACGCGAGGTCGTTCCGGAACCCGATGAACCACGCGTGGGTCTGGGGCGGCGTGTCGGTGCCGAACTCGGCGGTCCCGGTCTTGCCGGCAATCGGCTGGCCGGGAATCGCGGCCGCCGTCCCGGTGCCGGTCTGCACGACGCCGGTCATGAGCGTGCGCAGTGCGTCGGTCGTCGTGGGTGGGACCCGGCCGGGCGCGGGTCCACTCGGTCGGGCCGGCTCGAGGATCAGAGTCGGCGAATGCCAGTTGCCGTTGGCGACGGTCGAGGCGACACCCGCCATGGCGAGTGGGCTCGCGACGACTCGCCCCTGCCCGATCGCAGCCGCGACTTGCTCGGTGGGGTCCTTCGGAGCAGGGAACGATCCACCCTTGGCGGCGATGGCGAGATCGGGCTTCGTGCCGAAGCCGAATGCGGTGGCGGCGTTGCCGAGCGCGTCGGTCGGCAGGTCCTTGGCCAAGCCGATGAACGCGGTGTTGCACGAGATCGCGAAGGCCCGGGAGAAGGGCAGTGCCGGTTCGGCCTCACCCTCGAAGTTCTTGAACTCGCGGCCGCCGACGGTGATCGTCGGTGGGCAGGTGGCGGGTGAATCCTCGGTGGTGCCGTGATCGAACAGCGCGGCGGTCGTGACGACCTTGAAGGTCGAACCGGGGGGATACTGGCCGTCGAGCGCACGGTTGAACGGTTGATCGATCGGCGTGCTGACGACGGCTCGTACCGCGCCGTCCGACGGCCGGAGCGCCACGAGGGCGGCGGGGCTGGTCGCGCCCACGGCGGACTCCGCGGCCCGCTGGGTGCCGAGGTCGAGGGTGGTCCGGACCAACTCGGGTGCGACGCCCGAGAGGGTGGCGAGGTGGTCGACGATCACGCCTTCGGGGCTCACCAGATCGACGTCGTGGGCGGCGGTTCCGGCCAGTCGCTTCTCGTAGACGCGCTCGAGTCCGTCGAGCCCGACGATGTCGCCGGTCACGTAGCTCGGTCCGAGTTCCTTCAGGAGTTCGGCCGTGATCGGTCCGGTGTGGCCGACCACATGGACACCGAGTTGGGGGGTGGCGGCCTCCCGGCGAGTGTTCGTGCGAAAGACCAGCCCGGGGACGGGATAGAGCTGAGGTCGCACCGATTGGTACTGCGCGTCGGGGATCGTCGTGATCTCGACGAAGTGATCGGGCTGCACGCCCGGCGCGTCGAGCTTCGCGGCCACTGCGTTGGGGTCGACGCCCGGCACGAGCGTGGTGAGCGACTCGATCGTGGCGGCCCGGTTGCTCATCCGGCGGGGTTCGATGCCGATCGTCACGACCGGCGCGGCGACGGTGAGGGGGGTGTCGTTCTCGGCGAGAATCGGGGCCCGCGTCGGAAGCACGCGCGAGGTCTGGAAGCGCTTGAGCTTCGTGAGCAAGGGATGCACGGCCTGACGGTTCCAGGCCACGCGCCAGCCCCGGTCGGTGTCGTTGAGGGCGAGGACGCCTCGGTAGGACCACCGCTGGCCCGACTGGAACCGGAACGTCGTCTCGAATTTGGCCGTGGCGCGCGACCCGTTCGCCTTGAGCGAGCGCAGCTGCGTCTTGATCGGCCAATCACCGAACGCGTCGTGCTGCTGCTGGTAGGTGGCCGCAACGAGGGGCGCCGGCGTGGCGACCAGTCGGTTCATGTTCCGGGGCTGTCCGAGCCGCCAGCTCTCGAGAAACGCGGCGACGGTCGTGCGGGGGTCGTCGGGCTTCGACGACGAGGACGAGGAGAACACCGCGAAGATCAAGGCAATGGCCGCGCCCGCGGCAACGACGCCGGCGACGACCCATCCGGCGGTACGCCGCTGCTTCGAGTTCATCGTCACTCCTGCCGGATGAGGTGCACGGATGCCCGCGGGCGTGGTGTCGACCCTAGCGAGCGCGGCCGCCCGATTCAGGCCGGTGGCATCCCGATGTGGAGGCGGGTGCGGTGGAGTTCCTCGTACCCCATGCGCAGGTACACCGGCTCGCCCATGGTGGAGGCTTGGAGCTGCACGTTGGCCGCGCCGAGGTCGAACCCGAGGTTGGTCACGAACTGCGTGATGGCGTAGGCGATGCCCCGCCCTCGGGCTTCCTCGAGGACCGCGACCCAGTACACCCCCGCGATCCCGTGGCTCATCAGGATCAGGGCCGCGCCCACCGGTTCGCCACCCAGCCGGGCGAGTGCGGCGTGCACGTTCGGGCTCGTGAGCGCGTCGGGTCCGTTGAAGTGGGACTCCGTCGCCTCGGCGGGGGAGCCGTAGATCGCGTACGACGCGCCACCGATGCGGGCGAAGTGTTCGACGTCGGCACGGTCCTTGATCAACTCGATGGTGACGCCGTCGGGAAGGTCGTGGTCGGGTCCCCGGTGGCGACAGATCATCTGGGGTGCGTCGCCGAACTCGTTGATGCCGGCCGCGAGCGCGGCGACGTGAAGGTCGTCGTCGACGGGAAGCAGGCGTGACCAGAGCGAGAAGCCACGGCCGCGGGCACTGAAGAATTCCTGTGCCATCTCGACGACTCGGGCCCCGGGGACGGCGTCGTCGATTCGGCGTACGCCGTTGCAGAAACCCGGAAACTCCGACGAGCCGGCAAACAGCAGCACGCCATCACGCTCGAGGATCTCGTGCGGTCTCTGCCATCGAGCATCCTCGCGACTGAGTTCGATCACGTTGAGCTGACCGAGGCTGATCTCGTCGAAGGGCGACATGCGCGGCGACGGTAGCCTCAGCGTTGTGAGCGACACACCGGATTGGGGGCACGCAACCGAGTTCGCCGACATCGCCGGACAGGTCGCGATCGTCGGGATCGGGGAGACG
>JAENVU010000083.1 GCA_016650415.1 Acidimicrobiia bacterium | reverse complement strand
GCGCAGCCGGTGCTGCTTGCCCATCACCTGCTCGCGCACGTCTGGGCGTTGAGCCGGGATGTCGGGAACTGGCTGGCCGTGGTCGACGAGGCCGACGTGTCGCCGTTGGGTGCCGGCGCACTCGCGGGTTCGAGCCTGCCGCTGGACCCGGATCGAACCGCCGAGCTGCTCGGATTCTCGGACCGGTTCCACAACTCACTCGACGCGGTCTCCGACCGCGACTTCGTGGCCGAGGCGTGCTTTGCTGCCGCACTCACCCAGGTCCACCTCTCCCGTATGGGGGAGGAGATCGTGCTGTGGTCGAGTGCAGAGTTCGGCTTCGTCCAGCTTCCCGACGCGTTCGCGACCGGCTCGTCGATGATGCCCCAGAAGAAGAATCCTGACGTCGCCGAACTGGTGCGGGGCAAGGCCGGCCGGGTCATCGGCGATCTCACCGGGCTCCTGACGACCTTGAAGGGCCTTCCCCTCGCGTACAACCGGGATCTCCAGGAGGACAAGGAGCCGCTGTTCGACGCGATCGACACCGTGCTGGCATCGCTGTTGGCCATGACCGGTCTGGTCGCCGGGATCACGTTCGACGTCGACGCGATGCGCCGGGGCGCGGACAGTCCGTATCTCGGCGCGACCGACCTCGCCGAGTTCCTCGTTCGTCGCGGAACGCCATTCCGCGACGCCCACGCGATCGTCGGCGATCTCGTTCGCCGTTCGCTCGCCGGTGAAGGTGCACTGGCCACACTCGTGGCCGCCGACGAGCGGCTCGGTGCCGACGCGTCGGCGCTCTTGATGCCGGGTGCTGCGGTCGCGAACCGGGTGACGCCGGGTGGTGGCGGTCCGGAACCATTGGCCGCGCAGCTCGTCGCGGTGCGGGCGCGGTTGGCAGCCCAGTCGCAGTGGCTCGCCGGCTGACGCGCGCCTTCTTCGACCGGGATCCGCGCGTCCTCGCGCCGGACCTCCTCAACAAGTTGCTGATCTCGACGCGCGACGATGAACGGCTCGTCGCGCGCATCGTCGAGGTCGAGGCCTACCGCGGCGCGGTGGACCCCGCCAGCCATGCGTACCGTGGTCGGACCGCACGGAATGCAACCATGTTCGGTCCGCCGGGCCGCCTGTACGTGTACTTCACCTACGGCATGCACTTCTGCATCAACGTGGTGGCCGCCGCACCCGAGGGTGATGCCGGCGCGGTCCTGATCCGGGCCGCGGTGCCCCTCCAGGGTCTGGAGCTCATGAGGGCCCGCCGTCCGGCGGCCCGCCAGGACCGAATGCTGCTCGCCGGCCCGGCGCGGCTCGCGTCCGCGTTCGGCCTCGTTCGCGATGACGACGGGCGTGATCTGACGCGCGGTCCCGTCACGCTCGCCGACGACGGCACCCCGCCACCGCGTTCGCCCGGTCGGTCGACCCGTATCGGCCTGGCGGCGGGAAAGGGCGACGACACGCCCTGGCGTTGGTTCGTCGCCGGTGATCCGCACGTGAGCGGGCCGCGGGCGCGGAACGCACTGTGACGACGGCCACGGCGACGTTGGACCGGTGCGCGGCTTAGCCTCACCATCGTTGGGCCTGCCCGTGACCGTCTGACCAGGAGTACCCATGGCCAAGATCGATGACATCGCCGCGCACCTCTCTGCCGTGCCGCTGTTCTCGCAACTCTCGGCGAAGGAGCGCAAGGTGGTCGCGAAGGCGCTCGGCGTCCACGACGTCAGCGATGGGGTGATGCTCGTTCGTCAGGGCGAAGCCGGCGACACGTTCTACGTCCTGATCGAAGGGACCGCGAAGGTCGTCCGCAACGGGCGCAAGATCGCGGGCCTCGACGCCGGGCAGTGGTTCGGCGAGCTGGCGCTGCTCGATCCCGGACCTCGGAATGCCGACGTCGTGACGACATCGGATGCGTCCGTGGGCCTGCTGGATGCAGCGTCGTTCAAGAAGCTGGTGGCGGAGTTGCCGGCGATGACCGCTCGGCTGCTCGCCGGCCTCGCCCGCCGCGTCCGCGAGGGCGACCGCCACACCGTCGAATAACCGGCGCTCCATCACGAGCCGCCAACAAGGTTCCCGAAGGCGCAAGAGCGGAATCCGAAGGCGAGGATCGGGTTGGCCGGAAGCACCGGGATCGGATCCGAGCCGGGGCCCGAGCGGCCTGCGCCGTAGGCGCGAGAGCGGAATCCGAAGGCGAGGATCGGGTTGGCCGGAAGCACCGGGATCGG
>JAENVU010000082.1 GCA_016650415.1 Acidimicrobiia bacterium | reverse complement strand
CTCGACACCGCCGGGCGCGCCGTCCTCTTCGCGGGTTCGACCGTCGTCATCGCGCTGCTCGGCCTGTTGATCCTCAACACTGAGACCTTCCGCGGCGTCGCGATCGGTACGACGATCGGTGTGCTCCTGACGATGCTCGCGTCGGTCACGTTGCTCCCGGCCCTGCTCGGCTTCGTCGGGCGCAGCATCGACCGCTTCGGTCTCCCCCACCGCGCTCGCCCCGCCGACGGACTCACCTTCTGGCACCGCTGGTCGCACGTGATCCAACGGCGGCCGTGGCCGGCGTTCGTCGCCGCCGGATTGCTGCTCGTGGTGATCGCCACACCGGTGTTCTCGATGCGACTCGGTTTCGGTGACGACGGCAACGCGCCCGACCATTCGACGACCCGCAAGGCCTACGACCTCCTGGCCGAGGGTTTCGGTCCTGGCTTCAACGGCCCGCTGCTCGTTGCGGCGACGACCCCGGGCGGCGCGGCGGATGTCGCGAAACTCAAGGTGCTGGGGGACTCGATTCGGAATCTGCCCGGCGTGACCTTCGTGACGCCACCGCTGCCGAACCAGGCCGGCACTGCGGCGATCATGCAGGTCGTGCCGGCCACGGCGCCCCAGGATGCCGCGACCGATGACCTCGTCACCAAGCTCCGCGCCGATGTCATTCCCCAGGTGATGGGCCCGCAAGCCGCCAACGTCGCGGTCGGCGGCTTCTCCGGCGCGGTCGCCGATTTCGCGGCCTACACCACGCGCATGTTGCCGGCCGTGATCGGGCTCGTCCTCGTGATGTCCTTCGTCTTGTTGATGGTCGTGTTCCGCAGCCTGCTCGTACCGCTGAAGGCCGTGATCATGAACTTGCTGTCCGTCGGCGCCGCGTACGGCGTGATGGTCGCGATCTTCCAATGGGGCTGGGGTGCCGACCTGATCGGCGTCGGGAGACCCGGACCGATCGAGGCATGGGGTCCGCTCATGTTGTTCGCCGTCGTCTTCGGACTCTCGATGGACTACGAGGTGTTCCTGCTCTCACGCATCAAAGAGGAGTACGACCGCACGGGCGACAACGCGACTGCGGTCGCCGACGGCCTCGCCGCCACGGCGCGGGTCATCACCGCGGCGGCGGCGATCATGGTGTGCGTGTTCGGTGCGTTCGCACTCGGACCCGACCGTGCGCTCAAGATGTTCGGCATCGGCATGGCCACTGCGGTCTTCGTGGACGCGACGATCGTGCGACTCATCCTGGTTCCCGCGACGATGGAACTCCTGGGCGACCGCAACTGGTGGCTCCCCCAGTGGCTCGACCGCATCCTGCCCCACGTCCACATCGAGGGACACCCGGATCTCGACACCGAACTCGCAACTCTGACCGGATCGCCGCCTCACGCGACCCTCAGCTCGGACTGAGCACCAGTCGGTCCTCGAGTGCGTCGGCCCCGCCGGTGAACGTCGGCCGATCAGGCAGAGGCTGATTCGAACGGTGGAAGACCGAGCCGGGCCCGCACCTCGGGACGGCGGAGGGGCGGGTCGGACTTCGGCGGCTGTCGACGAGCCGGAAGATCTGCGAGCAAGTGCTCACTGATGTGGGCGATCTTCAGCGCCGCATCTTCCATCGCCGCCGCGACGTCGCCTTTCGGTTTGGCCACGCCGCTGATCTTGCGGACGAACTGGCGGGCCGCCGCTTCGATCTCGTCGCGCGTCGCCGGTGGTTCGAGGCCTCGGAGTTCCGTGATGTTTCTGCACATGTCGACGAGCGTAGGACGTGGTTCGACCGAGCGCTCGGTCGCCGACGGTACGGTGCGGATCGACCGCTCCGGCCGCCGTTCCGAAGGGACCGTCATGGGTTACAACGTCATCGTGTGGGGCACCGGCAACGTCGGCCGGCCCGCAATCCGCGCGGTCGACGCGCACCGTGATCTCGAACTGGTCGGTGCAATCGTCTCCAACCCCGCGAAAGTCGGGGTCGACGTCGGTGAACTCGCCGGACTCGGAACCCTTGGCGTGGTGGCGACCGACGACGTGACCATCGCCTGCGGCGACGACATCGACGCCGTCGTGTACACCGCGACCGGCGACACCCGTCCCGACGACGCGCTGCGTGACCTCCTCAGCTGTCTCGAGTCGGGCACCAACGTTGTCTCGACGTCGTTCTATCCCCTCCTGCATCCGCGCAGCGCGCCGCGTGCGCTGCTCGATGTCGTCGAACCAGCCTGCGCCGCGGGGAACTCGTCGGTCTTCGTCTCCGGCATCGACCCCGGTTGGGCGCTCGACATCCTTCCGGCGCTCGTCAGCGGCGTCGGTGCCGGCATCACCGAGATCCGCGCGCAGGAGCTCTTCAACTACGCGCTCTACGACCAGCCCGATGTCGTACGCGACGTCATCGGCTTCGGCGGTCCCATTGATCAGACCCCGCTGATGCTGTTCGACTTCTCCCTGGAGATGGTGTGGGCGCCCATGCTTCGAGTGCTCGCCGATGCGCTGGAACTCGAACTCGACGCCATCACGACCCACGTCGAACGACGGCCGCTGGAACGCACCATCGAGGTGCCGGGCATGGGCACGTTCGCGG
>JAENVU010000081.1 GCA_016650415.1 Acidimicrobiia bacterium | reverse complement strand
CATCGCGATCGGGTTCACCGTGGCTGCGGGAACGGCGGCGGGCCGCATCGCGTTCGACAGCCTGGTCCATCGCGACGGGCCGGAGCACCTACGCGGGCGAGCGTTCGCCCGCTTCGAGACTCGATTCCAGCTCAGTTGGGTTGCCGGCGCGTTGATTCCCGTCGCGCTGCTGAACGTCTTGGATCGGCGGTGGGGGTTCTTCGTCCTGGCGTTGGTGTTGTTCTTTGCCGGGCTGTCCTACGTGGCCGGCCTCCGATCTCGCGCCGAACAGGATCGGATGGGATCCGACGATTCAGGAAATGCCGATCCCGCCGCGGGACCTGACGACTAGACCGGTCCTGTGGAGACGAGCGTCCGGACCATTGCCGACACCGAGGTCGCGCGGTTCGTCCACGCGGCCGGCTACGGCTTCGGCGATCGCTGGGAACCGCCCGCCCCCGGTGCATGGGTGGACGCCGAGGTCGATCGCGCGGTCGTCGCGGTCGACGGCGACGACTTCGTCGCGACGGGACGGAACTACACCATGGAACTGACCGTGCCGGGTGGTGCGACGGTGACCGCCGGCGCGGTGAGTGCCATCACGACGCGGCCGACGCATCGTCGCCGGGGGTTGCTACGTCAGATCATGCGGTGGTTGCTGCTCGACAGCTGCGATCGGGGCGACGTCGTCTCGATCTTGACCGCCTCCGAAGGTGGTATCTACTCCCGCTTCGGATACGGGATCGCCACTCGTATCGCGTCCGTTGCGATCCAGCGCCATCTCACCGAGTTGGTGCGACCACAGACTCGGGGCGCCGTACGGATGGTCGAACCCGAGGTCGGCATCGAACTCGCCCGTCCGCTCTTCGATCGAGTGCGACGCGACCGCGTGGGTGCAGTGTCGAGGCCGGAGGCCTGGTGGCCGGTCGAGTGGGCGCCACCGGAGTGGATCGCACCGCGCCGACGATTCGACGTCGTGTACGAGGTCGACGGACAACCCGAGGGGTATGCGTTGTATGCCCTGACCGGCGAGTGGACGGCCGGCCATACGGAGAAGGTCGTCGAAGTGCGCGACTTCGTCGCCGCGTCGCCCGAAGCCGAGCACGCCTTGTGGAACTACCTGCTGCACATCGATCAGACCGTGGCGATACGGGCCTGGAACACGCCGCTCGACACGTCGCTGCCGTGGTTGCTGTCGGATCCGCGGCAGTGCCGGACCGAGGGCGTACGCGATTTCCTCTGGCTGCGTCCGGTCGACACCGAGCGATTCCTTGCCGCGCGCACCTACGCGCAGGCTGGTGACATCGTCATCGAGGTCACGGATCCCTTCATCGAACTGGAAGCGACCGCCGGTCGATTCCGGATCACCTCCCGCCCCGGAACGACGACGTGCGTTCGAACCGACCGCGATCCCGACCTGGTGATGAGTGCCGGAGCGCTCGGCGCGATCTCGCTCGGCGGAGTGCCGCCGAGCGTGCTGATTCGGGCACAGCAGATGGCGGCCTCGAATGCCGCGGCGATCGAGACCGCGGATGCACTCTTCCGGGCCGAACGCGAACCCTTCGCGTTCACCTGGTTCTGAACCGGAGCGGGATGGGCGGTCAGCTCCAGCCGGATCCGGCGCCTTTGACCATGCCGAACGGACCGGATGGCCAGCGATAGCAGTCCATCATGAGTTGGTCCACCTCGTCGGCGGTCGCAATCCCTTCGTTCACGACCTTCTGGGCTTCCGCGATCATGGCGAAATAGACGCGGTTGGCGACGTATCCCCACGCCATTGCGGTGTCCTGCACGACGACGGGGTGCTTCCCGCATCGAGCGGCGACCTCTCGGACGGTCTCGACGGTCGCGTCACTCGTTGCCCGCGTGCGCACGATCTCTGCCAGTTTCATCACCGGCGCGGGTGAGGCCCAGTGCCATCCGCAGACCAGCTCGGGTCGGTTCGTGGCCGCGCCGATGGCCTGAATCGGGAACCCCGACGAGTTCGAGCACAGGATCGTGTGCTCGGGCGCGGCGGCATCGAGGTCGCGGAAGACGCGGATCTTGAGGTCGAGCCGTTCGGGGACGGCCTCGACCACGAGGTCGGTCGCGGCCGCGTCGGCGAACGACTCGGTGAAGACCAGGCGGGCGGCCGCGGCATCGGCTTCCTCCCTGGTCAGCTTGCCCCGTTCGACGCCGGAGTCGAGACCGAACCGTCCGGTCGTGGCGTGCTCATGCCCGGCGGTGAGTGCGGCGGGGTCGATGTCGTAGACGACGACCTCGTACCCGGCGGTCGCGCACACCTGGGCGATCCCGCCGCCCATGACGCCCGCGCCCAGGACCCCGATCTTTTCGATGCTCATTGCGGTTCCTTTCAGGAAGCCGGGGGAGGACCCGCACCGGGTTCGTCGAGGTCCGAGAGATCGATCCGGGCCAACCAGAGACCAGGAGCCTCCAACTCGTTCGGCGTCGGCAGGCACGCCGGACCGTCCCAGATTCGATTCAGTCCGGCCATGCCGGCGCGTTCGACGACGCCGGCGCAGAACGCTTGTCCGCGTTCGTAGTGATCGCGGTCGAGTTCGACGCCGAGCATGCCTTCCACGAACCGGCCGGCCTCGCCGCGTTCGACGTGATGGCGGCGGAGCGCCTCGTGGATGCGCGGGTAGTCGGTGATGAGGTGCGAACCGATGCGTTCGGTGACGAGGTCGGCGTGACCCTCGAGCACCATCGTGAACTGCTGGTTCCGTTCGAGGATCGCGCGCTGGGCTTCGCTCCGCAGCGCGCCCAGGAGGACATCAGGGCGCTGCGCGAGTTGGGCCATCGCATCGGCGTCGGTCGGGTCGACGTCGCCGAACGCCGCGTCGAAGGCGCGGGGGTCGAGCTCGAACGCACCGACGTACTCCTTGGCGATGGCGACGAGCCGATCCCGCACCCACGGGCGGCTGCGCTGGGCCGCCCGCACGGTCTCCGCGATCGCGACTGCGGTCCGGACATCACGCGGCTCGATGGACCACTCGGTCGCGAACCGATCGATGTTCGGCGCGACGAACGTGATGGTGGGCGAGTCGACCGATGGCAGCGGCAGGTCGAAACTTCCGAGCGCGTACTGCGCGAGGTAGCCGATCATCGATCCGGTCTGCGCGCCGAGGAGCAGCGGACCGAGCATCCCCATCAAGCCGCGCATCCCGTCGGCGCCCAAGGGCAACCCGAGGACTCCCGCGGTCGCAGCTTCGACTTCGGTGTCGTCCGCGTCTTCGAGGTCGGCCGCCATCGCGTCCTGCATGGTGACGGCAAGGGTCTCCAGCACCGGCCGGAGCCCTTCGAGGTGGCGGCGAGCCCACGTGCGCCGGTCCACGATCTCGACGGGGAGGATCAGCACGTCGTCGAGCCCGGTTTCGGTCACGACGGGCCCGGCGGCGGTGTGCGCGAGTTCGGCAAGTTCGAGCCGGGTCGCATCGGCGATCGCTTCGTCGGCACTGTCTTCCAGCGCGACCTGTTCCGCGACCTGGCGCGCGATTTCCCAGTTCAGCGGCCCGGGGGACTGGAGGATCCGCATGGCCTCGGCCATGTCGACCTGAGAGAGGTCGAAGGGCAAACCCAGTGCTCCGAACGGGTTGATCGGCTCGGAGTCGTCTCCAGCTTGAGGATCATCGGCCACGCGGTCAGTCTAGGGACGCCCATGACTGATTCTCCTGCCGCCCCCACCATCGCCGTGACCGGGGCCTCCGGCCTGATCGGCTCCCGCCTCGTGCCCGAACTGGTGCGGTCCGGCGCAGCTCGCGTCGTCGGTCTCGACGTGCGTGACCCGGTTCGTGGCGCCACCGGGTTCGAACCGCACCTCGTGGATGTCGCCGGTCACGAGATCGAGTCGTTGCTGGCCGGGGTCGAGACTGTCGTGCATCTCGCGGCGGTCGTGGACCCGATCGTGGACGACGCGTTGATGGCGCGGGCCAACGTCGAGGGGACGCGACGCGTCTTGGCGGCGGCCGCCAAGGTCGGCGTGCGCAAGTTCGTGCGCGTCTCGACCGCCGCGGTCTACGGCGCGTGGGCGACGAATCCGGTGCCGCTGACGGAGGATTCACCGCTCCGACCGAATCCGGGGTTCGCGCCGGCGGTGCACGCGGCAGAGGTCGAGCGCTTGATCTACGAGTGGCACGGTGAGCACCCGGACGTGGTCGTGACGGTGTTGCGGGCCGCGCCGGTGTTGGGTGCGGGTGCCGATCACCTGTTTGCGCGATTGTTCGCGGGCAACCGCCGACTTCGTATCCGACGCGAAGGTGCACCGATCCAGGTGGTCCACGTCGACGACCTCGTCGCGGCATTGGTGCTCGTGGTGCAGGGTGACCACCCGGGAGTGTTCGACGTCGCCGCCCCGGGTTGGCTCGCGTCCGACGATGTCGGCAGCCTGATGCCTCGAAGTGGGTTGCCCGCCGTGCCGCTCGACGTCATGCGCCGCCTGCTCACGCGGAGCTGGCGCTCCGGCGTCGGCGACGTTCCGCCGAGCGTGCTGCCCTACGTCTTGAACCCGTGGGTGATCGCCACCGATCGGCTCGAATCGATCGGCTGGCAGGCCCGACACACGAACGAAGAGACGCTGCTCGAAACCCACGAATCGCTCGGTCGTGCCGCACGCGTCAATCCGAAGATCGCAGCAGCTGCGGCCGGGGTGGCCGCGGCGGGAATCGCAGCGGGGGTCGCGGCGAACCGATCGCGCCGTTCGTAGTCCCTCCGGGTACCCGCGCCGTCGGGGCGAGAAGCTCGGGCGGGTGCGACCGTGGACCTCAGGAACTCGCGGCGGGAGCGAGGTGCGCGTCGTTCCACGCAGCCCACTCCTCGGTGAAGTACCGCAGCCGTACCTTCTTGTATTCCTTGATCGACCACAGCAGCGTGTACTCGTCGATCCCGGTCTCGGACGCGATCGCGTCGATGGTCGCTTCGCAGTCGCGCGCGGTACGTCCGTGGACCATGGTGAAGACCGTGTACGGCCAGTCCTCGTAGGTGGGGCGGCGGTAACAGTGCGAGACCGCCGCGAAACCGGCCATCTGCGGACCGATCGCGTCCAGGTCGGATTCAGGAACGGCCCACACACCCATGGCGTTGGCCTTGAACCCGGCGGTGCGATGGTTCATCACGGCGGCGAACCGTCGCATCAACTTCCGCTCCGTGAACGACGACAGGATCGCAAGGAGTTCGTCCTCGCTGATGCCGAGCCGCTCGGCCTGTACGGCGAACGGGCGGGGAACGAGTGGCAGGTCGTCCTGGCAGAGTTGGATCGCGGCGACCTCGAGATCGCTGAGCGTCGGTGCCGCCATCTCGGCCTTGCGCTCCGGACGTTCGTGTTCGAGCACTTCGGCCTTGGCGTTCGCCGCGGTCTGGCCGGTCATGTCGAGCTTGACGCCGATCTTGTAGAGCGTGAGCGTCGGCAGCTTGCGGGTGACGCGGGAACCGGATGTCGCGTGCAGGACGTCGAGATGGGCGTCGAAGTCTTCGCCGGGCGGAACGGCGAGGGTGTACCAGAGGTTGTAGTCGTGGTTGCGCTTGTAGTTGTGGCTGACGCCGGGATGTTCGTTGATGATCGCCGCGGCCTCGTCGATGTGGTCGGGGTCGACCTTGGCCGCGATCAGCGCCGAGGTGTAGCCGAGCGCACGCGTGTCGAAGATGGCCGACAGTTGGCGCAGGACACCCTCGGCCTTGACTGCCTGCAACCGGCTGATGACCTCGTCCTCGGTGAGGCCGAGCCGCTCGGCCAACACGGCGTACGGCGCGGCATCGAGTGGGAACGCCCACTGCACCGCATTGAGGAGTTGGGCGTCCGTGTCGGTGAGCTCCATCCCGCCAGTCTCGCGCCCGCCGGCCAATGTCGTCTCACCGGCCTGCCGATCAGGGCGTCGCGACCACCAGCTGCGTCGTCGCAGGCGGTGTGAACGGCCCGCTCCCGGCGTCCGGACCGACGGATTCGGCCCGATCGAGCACCGCGGGGAGGTGCCGGGCGTGGCCGTCGCGAACCACGGTCACCGTCACCCGTTGGCCCGCAGACCGGCGCCGGACTTCGACGACGAGCGCGGCCGTGTCCGGTGTCCGGATGCCATCGATGGCGGTGATCCGGTCGCCGACTCGTAGCCCCGCCTCGGCCGCGCTCGAACCCGCCGCGACTTCTGCGACCTCGACGCCACCGCTGGTGTCGTCGGCGCGGACACCGAGCGCGCCATGGCTCACCCAGCCCTGGCGTTCGAGTTGCTGCGCGACGTCCACCACGATGGCGCTGGGGACGGCGGCCGTCCGGGTCGGGCCCGATCCCGCGCCGGCCAGGATCCCGACGACATTTCCGGCCCGGTCGACCAGGGCGCCACCGCGCGCGTTGTCGACCAGTTCGGCGTTGGTATTGATGAGGCCTGCGTGTCTGGTTCCCGCCGGGTCATCGGTCCACCCGCCGGTCGCAGTGACGACGCCACTGCTCACCCAGGGTCCGCTCGTGTCGGTGCGGCCCACCGCGACGATCCAGTCGCCGGCCCGCAATCGGTCGGAACCGCTCATCCGCGCCGGGTCGAAGCGGAGCGTGGGGATCGACAGGAGAACCAGGCCCGTCACGGGGTCACGGCCGACGACGGTCGCACGGTGCCGGGCCCGATTCGAGATACAGACCTCGACCTCCGCGCCGACCGGACTGTTGGCGTCGACCACCGCCGACGTGGTCATGACCTGGTGGTCGCTCACCGCGACGCCCGATCCGCGCCGTTCCACCCCGGCGGTGGTCGTGATGACGGCCGCGATTCCCGGTGCGACCTGACTCGCGATCTGGGCCGCGTCGGTGGGTGAGGTCTCGTTCACGGCGCCGGCGGCGGTGCGGGGCGGTTCCCGGTCGAACGCGCCGACGATGCCGAGGACCGAGATGGTGGCCATGGCGCCGACGGTGCCCGCGGTCAGTGCGAGCAGTGCATCTCGCCGCCAGCCGCGCCGGTGCGTCACGGGAGGTGGGGGCACGGCGTTCTCGGGCGAACGCTGCGCCGCGAACAGCTCCGACGGGTGGATCCACGTCCGATCCATCGGGTGGGGGGGCGGCCGGGTCGCCTCGTCGTCGTCGTCGTCGGTCCCCGGCATTTCGGAGATTCTACCGACGCGCTCGCGCCGTTCACCCGCGGCCATGGGGTTCGTCCGGCGTGATCCCTACAATGGCCCGCGTGTCCTCTTCGACCCCGCCGGAACAGCCCGATTGGGTGGCCCTCGACTCCGACCGCCTTCCGATCGAACTCGCAGTGGCCTGGGCGTCGGTTCCGGAGGCGGGCGCGGTCGTCAGCTTCCTCGGCATTGTCCGGGATCACGCCGAAGGCCGGGCCGACGTGACCGGTCTCACGTATGAGGCGTACGAGTCCGAAGCGCTCCGCGCGATGTCCGAAATTGTCGCGCAGGCCCGCGGGCGCTGGTCCGACCTCGCCCGGGTCGCCGTGCTGCATCGCACCGGTTTCCTGGGGTTGTCCGAGGCTTCGGTCGCGGTCGTCGTGTCGAGCCCGCACCGGGCGCACGCGTTCGAGGCCGCCCAGTTCTGCATCGACACGCTCAAGGAGTCCGTGCCGATCTGGAAGCAGGAGCACTGGTCCGGTGGGGCTGATTGGGGCCTGGGGGCCCATGATGTGCGTAGCCTCTCAGCAACCGATCGGAGCTGATCAGTGGAGTTCTTGGCCCTCGCGTTGGGTTTGATGGTCATCGGCGTCACCGTGGTGATCCTGCGTCACCGCGGCCCGCGCGGGCTCAACGCCTCGATCGACGATTTCGCCGCGCGGCGAGAGGCGCTCGCGCCGGACGCGCCGCCCCGGACACGAGGTCGGCGCGCTGGCTAGGGACCTTGCGATCGATCTCGGCACCGCGAACACGCTTGTGTACGCCCGGGGGCAAGGGATCATCCTCAACGAACCGACGGTGATCGCACTCAACAGCCGCTCCAACGACGTGCTGGCGATGGGTCACGAAGCGTGGCAGATGATCGGCCGAACGCCGGGGTACATCGTCGCGGTCCGCCCCCTCCGGGGTGGTGCCATCACCGATTACGAGATCACCCAGCGCATGATCCGGCTGCTCTTCCAGCGCGCCGGCGTCTCCCGGCTGTCTCGGGCGCGTGTCCTGATCTGCGTGCCGTCGGCGATTACCCACGTCGAACAGCGCGCGGTGTTGGAGGCCGCTCGTCTCGCGGGCGCCGCGTCGACGTATTTGCTGGAACAGCCGATGGCCGCGGCGGTCGGTGCCGGGCTCCCGATCCATGAGCCGCTCGGCAACATGGTGGTCGACATCGGCGGGGGGACCACCGAAGTCGCAGTGATCTCACTCCGTGGCGTCGTCGCGTTGGAAGCGGTGCGGGTCGGTTCCTTCGACATCGACGCGGCCATCCAGGCGTACGTTCGCCGCGAGTACGGCATCGCGATCGGCGAGCGCACGGCCGAGGAGATCAAGCTCGCGATCGGAAGCGCGTTTGCGACTCCCGACGAGTACAAAGCCGAAGTGCGTGGTCGCGACCTCATGAGCGGCCTGCCGAAGACGGTCATCCTGACGCCCGAAGAGGTGCGGTCGGCGATCGAAGAGCAGGTGCGCGCCATCTGCGACGCGGTCATCGCCGCGCTGGCGCAGACTCCGCCGGAGTTGGCGCACGACCTCATCCTCCACGGGATCCATCTCGTCGGTGGGGGAGGGATGCTCCGGGGGCTGGACCTGCGCATCGCGCAGGAGACGAAGTTGCCCGTCCATCTGGTCGACGCCCCATTGGAGTGCGTCGTGCTGGGTGCGGGGCGGTGCGTGGAGATCTTCGATCAGGTCGAGGACATGCTCATGCACGGTCCTCGTCACTGAGGTCGCCGAGTCCGACCCCCTCGGCAGTGAGATCTTCACCCGCCTGACGAGTCTGCCAGTCGGTGTCGCGGCGAGCGGCTTCGATCGCGGCGTCCACACGCGGGTCGTCGAAGGGTGCGAGGGCGAGGACCGCGCGGCGGCGGACGGTCGGCCGGTCGGAGCACGCCGCGAGAATTGCGTCGAGGCCGTCCGGATCTCCGAGCGAGCCCAGCGCCGCGACGGCCGACTCGCGGATGAGCGCATCGTCGTGGGCCGCGGCCCGCACGAGCGCGCCGACGACCTCGCGGCGATCCCGGTCCGACCACTCGATCTCCCCGGCGGCGAAGCACGCGGCTTCCGCGACGAGCTGGTCCTCATCGGCGACGAGCGCGATGAGGAGTGGTGCCGCGACGGTGGTGAGCGCAGGTGCGAGTTCGGCCGCGCGTCGGCGAACCGTCGGATCGGGGTCCGCGGCCGCCAGTGGCCACCCATCCCTGGCCGCGCGGGGAGGGGAGATCCGGACCAGTGCGCCCAACGCCGTGACCCGGACACGAGCGTCTGGCGCACCGTGCGCGGCGCTCAACAATTCCTCGACGTCGATGTCGGACTCCGGATGGGTGCGACCGGCCGCGGCATATCGCGCCGCCAGGGCCGCCGACGCCGCGGCGGTGGCCGGGTCGTCGGGGGCCGGGTCGTCGGGGGCCGGGGGAGCCGGAGTATCAGCGGTGATGCGGTCGGACGCTACAGGTCGTCGCCGAGACTGCCGATGCCGAAGGCATGGGAATGGCTGCAACGCTCCGCGCCGCGCGACGCCGCATTGGCTACGGCGCGGCCGCACTGGCCGTGGCATCGGCCGGGACGATCGTGATCGTCGTCGCCACGACCCCCGAATCCGCCACGACCCTGAGTGTCCGGCGTGCCGCCGCGAGTGAGTCGGTCCTGCCGGTTCCCGCCGCGATCGCTCGTGCAGTCGTGCCCGCCGCCGATGCCGGCCTCACCGCCGCCGCATGGGACGTGGAACACCCGCCTCCTCCGCCACCGTTGCCGGTTCCGGCTGCGCTGCCCAACCCGTCGGCGCCGAGGGATCTCGTGGAGATCGGGCGGATCCAGATTCCGAAGACCGGGGTGGACGAGGCGATCCGCGAAGGCGTCGAACAGGTCGTGATCGACCATGGACCCGCCCATTGGCCGGGAACCGCGGAGATCGGCGGCTGGGGAAATCTCGTCCTTGCGGGTCACCGCAGCATTCACACGGCACCCTTCCGCCGGAACGGTGAGTTGGTCGCGGGGGACGCCATCGTGCTCTCCGATACCACGGGCACGTACCGCTATTCGGTGACGAGCGTCGAGGTCGTGGCGCCGACTGCGCTCTGGATCGTCGACCAGCATCCCGGTCGGACGCTCACCATCTTCACGTGCCACCCCATCGGGAGTTCGGCGCAGCGATTGGTCGTGCGGGCCGAACTCGTGTCCCGCCCGCGTCCGGGCGACTGAGCGGCGGGTGAAGGTCTGACGCCGTTGTGACGCGCCCACATGGCAGGCTGAGCCCGCCCATGGACGCTTCTTCGGAATCTCCCGCGCCGTCTCTCGACGCGCCTGTCGACCAACCGAACCCACCGCCGGAGTCACCGGTTCCGCCGGTCCCGCACGCGCCACCGCGTTCGGCGGCCGCGCGGATCGTCGTCATCGCCGCGATCATCATCGGGTTGGTCGGGATTGCCGGGATGTGGATCAAGCTCCCGTACGTCATCTTCTCGCCCGGAGATGCGACACCGATCGAGGACCTGGTCAAGATCTCGGGCACGAAGACCTATCGCCACGATGGTGATGTGCTGCTGCTCACCGTTCGCGTCAGCAACGGCCGGCCCAACCTGTGGCGGTTCCTGCAAGCCAGTTGGGACGACAACTCGAAGGTCATCGGTGAGGAGAAGTACCTGGGCAATGCACCCCGCGGGCGGGTTGATCGAGCGAGCGTCCAGATGATGACGGAATCGCAACTGGCCGCGAAGGAAGCCGCCCTGGCTCGGTTGGGCTACGACGTCACGATCGAGGGCAAAGGCGCGCGCGTCCTCCAAGTGCTGGCCGATTCGCCGGCCGACCGGGCAGGACTGCGCACCGGAGATGTCATCGTGGCGATCGACGGCCGCCGCATCTCGACTCGAGACCAGGTCGGCCAGATCGTGCAGCCCGAGCGGGTCGGTACGAAGTTCTCGGTCACGGTGAAGCGCGACGGCTCCGAACGCGAACTCACGGTCACGAGTGAGGCCGCGACGTCCGGCGAGTTGACCGGGAAGCCCTTCTTCGGCATCGGTGCGGGTACCGAAGACCTCAAGGT